>JAUYAR010000125.1 GCA_030693415.1 Candidatus Cloacimonadaceae bacterium
ATCGTGTCTTCGATTCACTCAAGCAAATGATGGCACACATGGTAGACGTGTTTGGAGACTTGACTAACGAGACTGTTTCATCGTTGTGCCATTGCAGTTATCTTGATTTATGACATTACAAAATAAACTTTGTATAATACGGCTTCCACATAGAACTGTCATATTGTAATTTCACTGGCTCGATTGAAGGCAATGCTGTTGAGCGATTTAGCAAAGATTCCGAAATAGGATTATCAAAATCTTGTATTGCCGTTAGTTTATTTTAGCAGCAGCATCTTCTTTGCCGCGTGTTTGCCGTCATTGGCGATCCGGCAAAGGTACAAGCCTGAAGACACGCTTCTCTGGGAACTGTCCTTTCCGTTCCAGACAACGATGTGTTTTCCAGCTCCACGCACCTCATCGACCAATATCTGAATCAGTTGACCGCGGCTGTTATAGATTTTTAGGGATACGTGCCCAGCTATCGGCAAGGTGTAGGATATCGAGGTTTCCGGATTGAATGGATTGGGAAAAACACTGAGCAAAATTGCATCGACAGGCAGCACCGGATCCGTATTCGATACGACTGTATCCCAGACATAAGTTCTATGATAGTAGTCTCCGCCATAAACACCAGATTCCGACCCGGATTGAAGAATTAGTTTCATCCCGATACTATATACTGTATTACTATGCGAAGATATGCCCTCGCTATCCTCAGACGTTATCGCTGTATTCCGGTTCTCGTCTGCGTATGTATAAAGAGAATATTTGGTCCAAACTACATTGGTGGAATCTGTCGAAGAGTGCTGAGTTTCATCCTTTCGTAGCGGTTTGATCTCACCGTACGAAACACCATATATGGTGGCAAACTGTTTATATAAACGCCAGTTTAATGAGTCTGTAGAAGAATAATACTTGTGCAATATCTCATAACCTGACGGTTCATAAGCGAACAAGCTCTTGCTAAAACTCGATGTTCCGTTCTTAATAAGTGTCACGATTAGTTGGTCTGACGGATTATAGATCCGTGTCTCCGTAGTAATCAAACTGAGATTATTAATGTCGTTTCCGATCACATTGTAGAAATATCTGGTCAGCAACTGATTATCTGTTCGGTATGTATAACGAGTGATTTGTTTTGGTCCGAAAGGTGAAGGATAAGACGATGATCTGATCATTTCCAATAGATTGCCATGATTATCGTATGAATATTGATCCAGAGTGCGCGGGGGGACACTAAAATTATGCGTAACATAAATGGCATGTAGTATCAGTTGATTATTGTTGTTATATCTGTCTCTGATCCCCCACCTGGATATGTATTGCGAGTATTCTATCTCATAAATCAGAGTGTCTCGTTGGTAATAATCCGGCGTATTCGTGTAGTAGTATCTGTTCATATATGTATCACATGAATACGTATTTAAATCATGCACTAAGGAACTATCAGGTCGCGTGGGATTTACTGCATCATAATAATAGGTTGTTCCCACTTCACTGCCTCCATCCTCTTCTGACACCCACCATGAAGAATTCTCCTGAGAAGATAACAAGCGCCAAAATACCTCATTTTTTTCCTGATTAGATCCTGGCGCATGAAGATTGGTCTCCGCCATAACTCCGGAAACTAAAGCTATCAGTAAGGCTGTAATCATGCATACTCTTCTCATATCCACCTCTACAAACTTATGAACCTTATTTTAATTTCCCTTTTTTTGTGTCAAGCAGAAAATGCGTGAATAATCCTTGAAAGTTGCAGGCGAGATTGTTCAAAAAATCCTTTGACACTTCCCGGCATTTGTGGGCTTCATCGAGAGTAGTGGTCTATGTATAGACGTTTATTGTTTTCGCCGCAGCGTAGCATGCCGATGCTGCGAGGGAAAAAACCCTATCAAACAGTGCCGTCGTTTTCACCATCGTTTTCGCAGCATCGGCACGCTACATCCATCTTTCCCCTTAGCATTACGGAGTCAATACGGACTTAGTCCGTAATGAGTCCGTATTGATTCCGTAATGCTAAGGGGGAAGATGGATTTTTAGGTGCATGTTGTCCCGTCCTTCCAGCGAAGGCTGGAATCCAGTCTTTGGCTTAAAACTCTGTCTGTAAAGGCTTTAATGCAATTTATTAGATGTCAACGGCGGAGTTTTGGGTTAAAGCGAAGTTTCCAGCCTTGCAGCAACATTTCCCAACTCCCACTACGAGTACTACCCCACAATCAAAAACTGGTTTGTCCCCGTTCTTTTCCAAAAAGCAAAATTCCCTTTGACAAGAAACAAGCCTTTGATTTATGTTGTTTTCACTATACAATAGGGGTAAAGTGCTAATAATGAAGTTGTTTGAGACTCACGCTCATCTGGATTTGCCAGATTTTGATTCCGACCGCGAGGCGCTGATTGCAAAATGTCATGCTGCCGGAATCGAGTATATCATCAATATCGGTTTCAACAAGGAAACCAGCCTAAGTTCTTTTGAACTGGCAAGAAAGCATCTGCACATCTTTGCCACGGTGGGCTATCACCCGCACGACGCCACGGATTTTGACGCTGAACTGATCAAGCGTCTGGCAAGGGAAAAGAAGGTGTTGGCGATCGGAGAGATCGGGCTCGATTTCTTTCGCAATCTATCGCCATACTCGGTTCAGCGCGAGGTTTTTGCCAATCAGGCGCATCTGGCGGTGGATTATGATCTGCCGGTGGTGGTGCACAACCGAGACGCTCATCAGGAATGCTATAAGATCCTTAAAAACGAAGGAGTTAAGCACGCGGTATTCCACTGCTTTTCCGGAGACATCATCTTTGCCCAGCAGGTTCTTGATGAAGGTTGGATGATCTCCTTCACCGGGACGGTCACCTATCCAAACGCCCATCTCGAGGATGTGATTCGTTTGATGCCGATCGATCAGTTTATGATCGAAACGGATTGTCCTTATTTGCCTCCGCACCCGCATCGCGGAGAGCGTAACAGCCCACTTTTTCTACATCTGGTGGCGGAGAAGATCGCCCAGATCAGAGAAATGACCCCAAACGATGTTGCGGAAAAGGCATTTGACAATGCGCACCGCTTTTTCCGCGTCCCTCCCGACCCAGTCAAACCTACTCATCATAAAGCAGGACATAAAAAATGAAGTTAATCACTTTGGTACTGGGCTTGCTGACCCTTGTCTGCAGCCCGCTTTTCGCCGGAAACTCGATCTTTTCCTATGACGGATTTCCCATCCAGTATTTCGGCAAGGACATCTATAGTATGGGCATGGGCGATGCCGGCGCGAGCGATATCTTCCGTTTCAACACCGGCTATACCAATCCCGCCCTACACAACGTCTCAAACCGAACTCTGTTTGCCACCGGTTTGATGTTTGGATATACCGGATACCGTTCTTTGGATGATGCCGGCAGCGAAGCCAGGTTCAGGGACGACTCTCTCGATCTGCCCTATTTCAGTCTCAGCGTTCCGCTCAAGCGCCATCGCGTGGGATTCCAATTCAATTCATTTGCTTCGGGAGTGGTAAAAAACGAACGCACCTTCACCTCAGATGAAGGACTGGAGATCACCGAAAAGCAGGCGATGGACAAATATCTCTTTCGTGCCGACCTGATCTATAGTGTAAACTTTGGCAGATATCACTTCGGTGCCAGCGGAAACTATTTCTTTGGCCACGATATCCGCAATTTCGAGCAGCAGGCAGCCGGTTTTGGCATATTCAACACCAAGGAAGAATTGGCGCGGACTTTCAAAAATCCCACCCTCACCATCGGTGCCCTCAAACACTTTGACCGTCTCTCCATTGGCACGCATATCACTATGCCACGCACCCTCAAAGGCGGCGAAATCCGCAAATCCATCCACGAGCAGGAACCCGAAATCGATTATGATTACAAGCTGCCGGCTCAATTGGCGGGGAGCATAACTGCGCTACCCTTCCCAAACTTCAAAGTCGCGACGGATTTTCACTATGAAACCTGGGGCGAGATCGATGCCGCGGTTTATGAAGATAGCTGGAAACTGAGCCTGGGAGCGGCATACGAGCCCAATGCAGAAACTATCGACAAAGCCGGTGCGCCAAAGTTTCCCATCCGTGCCGGGATATCTTATCGTAAACTGCCATTTAAAGCGGACGCGGACGCTATCGACGAATCCGGCGTCTCCCTTGGAGTGACTCTTCCCCTCAAACGTGATGTCAACCGCATTGATCTGGGATTCCAATACCTCAGGCGCGGAAATCTTGCCGCCAACAAGCTGCAGGACAATTCTTTCATGTTGATGATCGGTTTCACCGGCTTTGACGTGATCACCAAAGCTCCGGACAGAACCGCTCCGCGGGAAATTCCCGTTAAAGAGGAACTGGAAGAATGGTAACCAACTGGAAGCTGCCGGAGAATCCGGAACTTGGATTCGCCGCGCAGATTCTATCCAAGCGCGAACTATCCGAAGACCAGCTCAGCAGCGATCTGTCCCAGCTCCCGGACGAAGCCCTGCTATCCAATATCGAAGCGGTTGCAGACCGCATCCGCAAAGCGATGTATCACAACGAACCGCTCATCATCTTTGGCCACGACGATCCGGATGGAGTCACCAGCACCTATATCCTCTATCAATTCTTGAGCTCCTGCGGCTATCAGAAACACAACTATTATATCCCCAATCGCAATCTCGATTCTCACGGCATCCAGGATTCCTTTGTGGACTTCGTGCGCGAGGGAAGATACAAACTCGTCGTGACGGTGGACAATGGCATTTCCTCCATCGATGGAGTGCGCAAGCTCAATGACCTGGGTTGCGATACCATCATCACCGATCACCATCTCATCCAACCGGAGAGCTTGCCCCCCGCCTATGCCATCCTCAACCCCCAGTTGCCGGAATGTAAATACCCCTTCAAATCCCTCGCCGGAGTGGGCGTCGTGTTGGTGCTGATCCGTTATTTGGGTAAAAAACTCGACCATCCAATCTCCCCCGCTTCCTATTTTTGGACAGCGATCGGTTCCCTTGCGGATAAAGTTACGATGACCGGATTGAACCGCGTCCTCGTTCGCCATGTGATAGACAACTGGGACAGCATCAACGACTCCAGCATTGAGTTTCTGCAAAGAAACTATAACCGCCTCGGCACGAAGACCGATATCTTTAACTTTATGCAAAACACCGCACGCCTTATCGCCAATGGCAGAGAGGATCGCGGTCAACACATTGGCTTAAGTTTCATGCTGCAAATGGGGCATGAAAAAGCCCGCCTTTTCCAAAAGCTGGAGCGGCAGAAAAAAGTATGGGAAACCGAGCTCAACCGCGTCTTCGCCTTTTTGGACACTATCCTCGGAGGTTTTGGCGGTGATGCTTTCATCTATTACGATGATGATGACGTGATCCCCTACAGCTTGTTGGGAACTGCTTCCAGCTATATCGTGAATAAGCTGGGCATTCCCACCATCATGCTCAAGCACTACAATGGACACTTGGTTTGTGAAGGACGCTGCAGCGACGGATTCAATATGGTGGACGCCTTCACCCACTGCAAAGCGCATCTGAAACAATATGGCGGACATGTCAAAGCCGCTGGTTTCACAATGCTGCCGGAGAGCTATGACGGATTTTTGGAATGCTTCAACGAGTATCTGGGAAACAACACGCAGCACACAGATAGACCACCTGGAACAGCCGTGGATGCCATCGCCACGGTTGATGATCTCAACGAGGAAAACTGGAACTTCATGGAAAGCTTGCTCCCCTTCGGCCAACAGAATCCCGAGCCGGCAATCCTGCTGAGGAATATCGATCTGGCTATCCTCCAGCAGAGATTTGATATCGACTATAACAGCATGAACATTCCCGTCGATCGCAGCGGCGATGCGCTGATCAACTGGAAAGGACTGCGCACGATCCGCATCCTTGATTTTGTGCGAAAGTGAAGCCAAAGCCGGGGATGCAATCCAGCATATTTGAAGGAACCCGATGATTGAACTGAGCGAGACATTGCGCAAAGGAATCCACATCAGTTCGCTGGTGATCCCTTTCAGCTACCGCTATCTGCTTGGTTTCAACCGCAAACTGGCATTCTATATACTGCTGGCGGC
The DNA here is from genome assembly GCA_030693415.1 of Candidatus Cloacimonadaceae bacterium. Classification (NCBI taxonomy): domain Bacteria; kingdom Pseudomonadati; phylum Candidatus Cloacimonadota; class Cloacimonadia (SeqCode); order Cloacimonadales (SeqCode); family Cloacimonadaceae (SeqCode); species Cloacimonadaceae bacterium (SeqCode). The sequence goes on from JAUYAR010000125.1 coordinate 6,052, forward strand.
TTTTATCATCAATCTGACGATCGAGTTTCATCGCTTTTGGCAGAAATCCTTCAAAAAGACCTTCTACCGCATTTTTGGTTTGATTTTGCGCAGACACGAAATGAGGGACTTCACCGGCGCTACTTATTTGATCTTTTCCGCGATGATCTGCGTAGCCTTCTTCGAGCCGCTGATCGCTTTCTGCGCGATGGCTTTCGTCTCCATCGGGGATACCTTCGCCGCCATCATCGGAATAAACTTTGGCAAACGCAAGTTTCTTGGCATGCGCAAATCCCTCGAAGGCAGCCTTGCCTGTTTCGTCAGCACCTTTATTTTTGGGTTGTTTTTCCTCAATAGCCCAGTTCAAGCCCTTTTTGGTTCTATTGCCGCTACCGTGGCGGAATTGGTCAACATCCCTGTGGATGACAACCTCAAGATACCGGTGTTCTCGGCAATCGTAATGACCCTGACCGGCATATTGATATAAGAGGTAAGATGAATATTTCCTTTGTGATACCAGTATTGAACGAACAAGATTCGCTGATCCAATTAGTGGACGAGATCCTTGCTCAAATGCCCGGCTATGAATATGAAATCATCTTTATCGACGATGGCTGCCGGGACAAGAGCTTTGAAATCATGAGCCGTATGGCAGACGCGAATCCACACATCAGAATCGTGAAGTTTCGCCGCAATTTTGGCAAAGCCGCAGCGCTACAATATGGATTCAACCTCGCGAGCGGGGACGTCGTTTTCACCCTGGATGCCGATCTGCAGGACAACCCTGTGGAGATTCCCGCTTTCATCAACAAACTAAACGAAGGCTTTGACCTCGTCTCAGGCTGGAAGCGCAAACGGCGTGATCCTTTGTACAAAGTGGTGCCTTCCCGGCTTTTCAATTTCGTGACCGCAAAAACCTTTCACCTCAAGCTCAAGGACTATAATTGCGGCTTCAAAGCTTACCGCGCACCGGTGGTGAAAGAGATCAGCCTCTATGGCGAGATGCACAGATATATTCCCGCGCTGGCGCACTCACTGGGTTTTCGTATTGCCGAGATCCCGGTGGAACACAGAGCCCGCGTCCATGGCAAATCCAAATATGGTTTCGAACGCTATTTGCGCGGTTTCTTCGATCTGCTCACGGTGAAGATGGTCACTCAATACATCAAGAGTCCGCTCTATCTCTTTGGCAGGATCGGACTTGTCTCTGCGCTTTTAGGCTCCGGCTTGACGCTTTATCTCGCAGTGCTCAAGATATTTTGCAACAGACCTTTATCAAATAGACCCCTGCTCTTTTTGGGCATCCTCTTGATCCTCGCCGGCTTGCAATTTATCTCCATGGGTTTGATCTCGGAATTGATCATCAACCGCGTTTCGCCACAGCTCCGCTTGCCACTCTCCGTCGAAAAACTCGTCAATATCGAAGCCAACGAAAGCACTTAAAATATGAACAACACGGAAAAGTTTTTCCTCTCACGCTATTTGAAGCATCCGAAACGAAGCCTGCTGCGTTTCAGCTTTGTCTTCATGGTGCTGGGGATAGTGCTTTCCGTGGGAATCCTCAGCGCGGGACTGAACCTCTTCGAGGGTTATGAACGCGCGCTCAAATCCGTGCTGCTGGATTCATTTGCCCATATCAACGTCTATTCTACCGGCGCTGACTACATCAATTCCTCAGAGTTGCAAAGCGCTTTGACCCGTCTGGGAAACGAGCCGGAGATCAAAAGCGTCTCTCCAGTGGTTTCATATTCAGCGATGGCATATCACGAGGACAAAGTGCGCGGAGCCATGCTCAAAGGCTATCTGCCCGATGGCGCAAACCGATTTCCCTTTGAGGACTACGTCCGCGAAGGCAGCACCAACTTGATGAATGGATATGGCATCATCGGTTTCTATCTGGCAAAAGAGCTGGGGCTCGGAATCGGGGACACCCTGAGAGTCGTCTATCCCCAATTGGACAGGCTTTCGCCGATGGGTTTGCATTCCAGCGAGCGGCGCTTCATCGTCTCCGGGCTTTACCATTCCGGTTTCTACGAGTTTGACCGCTCGATCGTGATCTGCACTGTCAAAGACGCCCAGGCGATGCTCTTTATCAATAATCAGGTTTCGCACATCGAGATCCGCCTCAAAAACAAATATATCAGCGCCGCCGACCGCATCAGCCAAAAGTATGATTTTATTCTGGGTGATGGGCTTGGAGCCTATCCTTGGACGGAAATCAACCCCAGTTTGTTTCGCCTGATAACGATGGAAAAGTGGCTGATCTTCATCATCTTCAGTTTTCTGGTGCTGATCGCCGGCATCAACGTCATCAGCGCTGTCTCTGCACTGATCTATGACAAAATCAACGAGATCGCAGTGCTGAAAACCCTTGGCGCACCGCCCAAGACGATCAAGCGTATCATGAACTATCAGATCTCCCTGGTCTGCACTCTCTCGATCATCGTTGGTCAGCTATTTGGCACGCTGCTCTCATACCTGATCACCAAACAGAGTTTCTATCAGCTCAAGGGTGAGGTCTATTTCATCGACCGCATTGAAATCCATGTCACGCCCTTGAATCTATTTGCCGTCTTTCTCGTCGCCAGCCTGTTGGTCACGCTTTGCATCCGCATCCCCCTGAGGCAGATCGACAGGCTGCAAATAATGGATCTTTTACGCAAACCCTGAGGAGGAAATGAAGTGATTTGCCTTGCCGGATACAATCTGTCCAAAAGCTATGCCGACAGCGATCAAACCATTCAGGTGTTGAAAAACGCCACGCTTGAAGTGGAAAGCGGAGATATGATCGGCATCACCGGTGTGTCCGGATGCGGAAAAAGCACCCTGATGCACATCCTTGGTCTTTTGGATGCCCCGGACAGCGGAAAGGTGATGGTGATGGGAAACGAAATCTCTGCAAAAATGCCGCAGGCACCCTCTATCCGCAATCGGGACATCGGCTTCGTCTTTCAGTTTCACTATCTGGTGGAAGACCTCAGTGCTGCGGAAAACGTTGCCTTGCCGATGCTTATCGGCGGCGCGACATTAGCTAAAAGTATCGCCAGAGCCAATGAATTGCTCACCCGGCTCGGGCTCAAAGAACGGAGAAACCACTATCCCAATCAGCTCAGCGGCGGCGAACAACAACGCATCGCTCTGGCTCGAGCTTTGATCAACGAGCCCAAAATCGTGCTTGCTGACGAGCCCACCGGAAACCTCGACCCAATCCACAGCCTGGAAGTTTGGAAGTTGATGCAGGAACTGAATAAGGAACTCGGACAAGCCTTCGTGATCGTCACCCATGACCGCGATTTGGCACAACAGAGCAATAAAACCTTTGAACTCGCCCGGGGGACGCTCTCCCGCATCTGAACCATGAAACGCTCGCGTTTGTTTCTCTTTCTGATCGTCATTCTGCTTTTTATCAATGCCGCTTTCTTCATTACCTGGTATGCCTTTGATTTGCAGGGAGTCGTGAAGGGGATCGTGGAAAAAGAGGCGGGCAAAGCTCTCTCCGGCGAATTCAGCATCCGCAATTTCAGCATCAGCGACCGGCAGGTCTATGCCGAAAAGATCAGTTTCACTACTGCGGACAGCTCGCTTGCTTTCAATGTGGAAAGCGCCCGAGTCCGTTTTAATCTCTTCAAATTCCTCTTTTCAGGTTTCAAAATAAAGCACCTCTTAAATATCGTCGAGATCCACAAACCTGAGGTCACCATCATCATCGAACCACAGGTCGAAAAGAAGGTGAAGAAAGCTCCAGATCGCATTGATATCCCGGATCTAACGCCATATTTCAACCATCTGAAGGTCACCAAGGGCAGGCTCTATCTCGATATCGCTATTCCGCTCAAGCTCGGCGAGGGTGAATTCCTCATCGCCGCGGACGAGTTTAACGAGATTGAGATCAGTGCCGACAACGACAAAAGCACCAAAGTGAAACTGAGTGCCATCACCGCGAACAAAGGCAGCATCGTAGCTACCGCGAATCTTGATAAAGGACGCATCGCTCTGTTAGACGTGGAGATCAACAATTTCTCCCCCCGCTATGTCAATCATCCCGCGATAGAAAATATCCACACCGAGCTGAACCTCGTTCTCAAAGCCTCACAGAAAACCAAGAAGGCGGATCTGGACATCCAAGCAAAGGCATTCATCTGGAATACCAGTGCCTTGCTGCTTTCGGAATACCCCGTCCGCCTCCCATTCATCGTTGTGGAAACCGATGGTAATAACCTTGATGCCACCATCTCGCGCAGCAGTTTCGGCAGCAGCTCTCTCGGCGGACAGATATCACTGAGCAACCTTCAAAAGCGTATAGGTTTCAAGTCCAGCCAGTTGGACATACAGCTCGATCTTGCCATGATCGATCCATCGCTGAGTGGGATCGTCAAAGCCCAACTCAGCGGTTCCGGCAGCCTCAAGGAACCCGTCTTAAAACTGCAGGCTTCAGCGGATTTTGCTGCATACGACACTCATCGGGTTCATGGTATCCGCCTCGATGCCGAATTGAAGGACATGCTTGTCGATTACAACCTTGGGAATGCCCGTTGGCAAAACCAAAGCATCGCTTCAGCCGGCAGTTTCGATTTGAAAACCTACGTGCTCACGGCATCGTTCGATACCCATCCAATCGAAACTCACTATGACGAACCGATGATCAATGCATCCGCTGATTTTGAACTGTCCATATACGATTCGTACCCGGAGATCAAGGTGCAGTTCAAACAGCTCGATATCGTAAACCGAACTATGGCGGCAACCAACTTCAGCGGCAGCGTGCATCTCATCCCCGCAAGCAATCCCGACAAAACGCAAAACTACTATATAAATTGCGATTTAAGCAGCCCGGACGGGCATCATATCAGCCTCGTGGGAGATGTTCTTGACCGCAATTTGCTCATGGAAGCCAGATTTGGCAATATCGCCTTGGCGGATTTCATACCCAATGATGTGGTCAAAACGATTAGCCCAAAGTTTAGCGGAACCGTGGACGGATTCATGCTTGGCGACAAGATCGTCGCCCGCACCGATTTATCGCTTACCTTGGCTGGAGATTTTGAATATCAAACTCAAATCCACGCGATCGGATCCTTGGATATTTCCACGCTGGATGCGGCACTCTATTTACAGGGAACAGAAGGCATTTTAAACGGCGAAACCATGAATATCGAGCTGGTTGCAGATCTAAAAAAGGACATTCTCCGGCTCGCTTATCTGCGCCTGAACGATATGCTCGATCTTTCCGGTATGATTGATCTAAAAAATCTGCCGGACTATGCGATCAACCTCTCGCTGAAGGATTTCAATCTTGCTCGTCTGACGAAATACTATCCTCCAGCCGGAGAAGGACTTCCAGATATCAGCGGGATCAACGTTACCGCGATGTATAACCTGGACGGAGACCGAAATATGTCCGTCTTCGCTTCTGCGGACAGCATCAGGATCACAGGCATCGTTCCCATCTCCGCGGATTTGATGCTCAAAGGTCCGCCGGGCGAGATCCAGATCAGCGGTCATGCGTTAAACAATCGTAAAAAACTGGTCTCGATCAACGGAATTGCAAGTCTGAACGGTGGCATTGGCATCGATTTGAATGCCGAGATCAACGAAGTTCTCATCTCTGATGTCATCGCGGAGACCCATCTAAACGGTGTCGTCACCGCCAAATTGAATGTCCTTGCCACCGGACTGATGGGTAAGGATCCCAATATGGAGTTCACCGCCCGTGTCCGTTCTCCCCGGATCAGCATTCCCAACGCGATTGATCTGGAAGACATCATAGTCGATGTCCGTCAAACTCCGGAAATCTTATACGTGGACAGCCTGCTTGTGCGCTCAGGGGAGCTCGTGGCGCTTCAAGGTTCGGGTTCTCTGGGCTACAATTTCCTTTCCGGCACTTTCTTTGACGGCAGCCTTGAACTGAAGATCAAAGCCCAAGCGGAACTTTTTCCCTGGCTCACCAAAAACGTGGAGATGATCACTGATTCGGGAGGAACCACCAGCCTGGATGTGACTATCGCCACTCATGAGGATCAATTTCACATCGCCAGCGGCAGAATTGAACTCCGCAACGGGCATCTGAAATTGGACAATCAGGTGGATTCCATCACCAATATCAACATCATCGGCGTTTTCGATAAAAACCGCCTGCTTCTGAAAAAAGCCAGCCTTGAGCTTGGGGGCGGCAAATTGAAGATATCCAACGAGTTTGATGAGGATAGCAGCAACCATTTCTTCGTGTCCTTCCTCGATCTCGGAAGCTTCAATCTGCTCATCGAAGAGCCCGGCATTGAGGCTGTCGTGCCTGTTTTTACCCCTCCGCGCACTCTCACAACTATCCAGCTCAGAGGACAGAACACGCGCTTTGCCACCGTCAAGGGACCTTTCGACGATATGAAGATCAGCGCAGAAGTACTGGTCTCAAACACCAATGCCCTCTACCCCCCGAACACGGAAAATCTCCTGAGCCTGATCTACAGTTTCCGCAGTGCATTTGCCAAAGAAACCGAATCAAGCCTGAAAGAAGACCCTCTGCCCCTGCCCTTCACTCTGGATCTGATGATCCGTCTGCAGGACAACGTGATCTATGCCACATATCCCGCAATCATCAAACTCACCCAGGGGGGATTCATACACATCGTCTATGACGGGCAGGAATGGATCGCAAAAGACGCGAAATTCGCCTCCGAGCAGGGAACTATCGATTTCTTCGGCACCGTGTTTCAAGCGGAATATCTCGATGTCAACATCATTGGCTCCCGCGATATCCTAAACATCCATGGATCCTTCTTTCGCAGAGCACCGGACGGCACCATCATCACCCTCACTTTGCTTACCGACAATGACAGCTCCAAGCCTTTCTTTGACCGCCTCGAATTCAAACTCGCCAGCGACAACCCCCAGGATCAATCCATCACCCATATCCTCTCCCGGCTCCGAAGCAGCAATGAAGTGTACGACCAGGGAATGTTTCAGGACGAAGCCCTCGGCTTGATTTCCGACAACCTGAATACTTCCATCCTCACCCCATTCCTGTATCCGGTGCAAAACCGCATCCGCCGTTTGCTCAGGCTCGATGGTTTCAGCATCAAAGCCGGTTTCATCCAAAATCTCTTCACCGAATACTCAAACAACCCCGATCAAATGGCGGATTATCTTGACATGCAACATTTTATCGGTGATATTGCCCAGTTCAGCTCTTCAATTTTACTGAACAACCTCTCCGTTTCCATGAGTAAGTATCTGGGACGCAAGCTCTTCCTGGACTATCAAATCACCCTCCAGGAAGCCACCGACTTGCAGAAGAAAACCAAGATCGGGATCACTCACGACACTTCTTTACGCATGTTCCTGCCCCGGCAACTGAGATTGGGATACACCTTCCAATATGAACCCCAGGATGAGCGCCTCACGCATGAAGTGATGCTGCAGCGCTCCTTCCGTTTTTGGGGTCTGTGATAAAATCCTTTGACAAAATGAGCACCTTCAAAATAATGAAAAAAAATGATGATCGCCATGGAGGAACATAATGGCTGAGAATATGCAAAAACCGAGCACCGAAACTGGAATAGAGTCCACATTGAAAGCACCGGTGCAAACTGACAACAATGTGAAAGTGAAACCCGAAAACCAAGTGAGCCTGATCGAAATGATCATGATCCTGATGCTCGTGGGGCTCGTCTTCGTGTTTGTCTTCGGAATGCAGCAAATGAAGATCAACAAAGAAAAAGAAGCCATCGCCCAACAGAAGTTCGAATCCATTTTACCCACTTTCGACCGCATCGTCGCCGCCGCAAACGAGTATCGGAAAAACGACCCCTTCGGCGCCTATCCCCTATCCCTCGAAGAGCTTAATCTCAAGGATATCAACAATGCGGATTTCGTCTTTTCCTATACTGAAATGGGACCCGTCATCACCGCCACTACGACCAAGGAATTTGGCAAAGAAGGCATCGCCGTGAACTATAACATCGCCGCTGCCGTCTATGAAGTGAGCGATCCCAATCCCCAGGACAAACCCACCGTTCATGACGACTGGTTGCCATGACCATCAAAACATCCATTATGAAAACGCCTCATCTATTCAGGGATGGAGCTTTTTTTGGCACTCAACGCTATGAGGAAGGATAAATTATGCTAACCGATACCAAACCTCTGCGCCCCTGGAGGATCTTCAGCGCTCTGCTTTTGTTGAGCGCTCTTACCGCCTGTGCGGTGATGGACACCAACAGCATGGAATCCGCGGTGCCGCTGCCCAAAAACAAAATCGATGTGCAAGCCTATACTGGAACCGGGATAGACCTTTCCTCGGTGGCGAAACCTGAGTACTGGGATGAGAATGCCTATGAAGGCGCTTCCTCCGATTTCATATCCGCTTACAAACTTGCCATTGGAGTAGGCAATGACAGCGAGATCGGGTTAAAAGCCTGGACGGCTGCCTTATCAGCAGGCGCCAGAGGGTATTACAAAAAGAGGTTTTATCATGTTGGGAAACGGTCTTTTGCCATCGCGCCGGGCCTGACCTTAGTGATATCCGATGATGGAACCGTCGATTTGGACAATCTCTTCGAAGATCGAAACCACCGCGCTATCGGCTTTGAGATCCCTCTGATTTTTACTTATGAACCAAATGACAATGTCTATCTCAGCAGCGCCATCCGCGCCAATCATCATTTGTACTGGGAATCCGTCTTGAATGATGACAACGAAGTCATCTCCATCGGTCCCACAAACATCACCCATTACAGTTTCCACCAAAATGCGACCTTGCACAACAAATACATCTTCATCACTCCAGAAGTGGGATTGATCATGATCACCAACGTCCGCGGAAGATTTATCTTCGTACCAAGCATGGCGTTTGGATTGGGGATCAGACTCTGAGAGTGAACGGGTCTAACAGGTGAATGGGTGAACTGCAAAGTTGGTCTACCCTTCCACCCTTCCACCCTTCCTTCCACCCTTCCACCTTTCCACCCTTCCACCCTTCCACCCTTCCACCCTTCCACCCTTCCACCCTTCCACCCTTCCACCCTTCCTTCCACCCTTCCACCTTTCCACCTTTCCACCCTTCCACCCTTCCACCCTTCCACCTTTCCACCTTTCCACCCTTCCTTCCACCCTTCCACCCTTCCAGCCTTGACTGCGTCAATCATGCCTTAATCAAGCGTTAATCAAGCGTAATAAAACTAACGCTTGATTAACGCTTGATTAAGGCTTGATTAAGGCTATGTATCGGGGGCGAAACGTGTAACCTACTGAAAATTATAGACGATAACTCCACTTCTGAGTGCTACCTGTAAACCAATGGACGGAATCCGATGTTTCACCCCGCAGATTTTCCCCCTTGAATCAACAACAACAAACAACACCCGGAAAGGGCGGCAGGGTTCTTCCGCTGTGGATTCATCGAGGAAAACACAGTGCACAAGACCAAATAAAGAACCGGTGGTCTTTTTTCTTGGTTTAGGCATCAATCTTGCATATACTTATATGTAGATATGATCAGACGCTTTACAAGAAAAGAATAATGATATGAAAGATAATAAGGAGAAAACATGAAGAATTATTTCGTCATGTTCGTGCTTTTACTGCTGACGGCAATGCTTGCCGCAGCAACGGGCACGATACAACTTGGAACCATGCCGACTTCGGTCGAGCTTTTACGCAGCACTCAGGATGGGCTCAGCATCCGCTATTCCATCGAAAAGCTGTCCTACGACGAGGTGCCAACCGCCGAAGGCGTGTTCACGAATCTCTATGTGGAACATTATACTACCACGAATAAAGAGGGCTTGCCCCGCCTCCCGCTGATGCGCCAATTGATCAGCGTTCCCGTCGGCGCAACCGTGGTGCCGCGGATTAGTTCCGCACAAAGAAAGACGATCAGTCTTGCCGAAGGGGGAATCCACTATCCGATCTTCCCGCGTCAGGAATCCGTCTCCAAATCGGCAGATTTGAGCAAGATACCCTTCGTCGTCAACCGCGATTTCTACAACGGACGCGGCTGGACGGACGAGCTATCAATCCGCGTTGAGGATCTCGGATTTATGCGCGGAGAGCGCTTATTCGCCCTGGATTTTGTTCCGGTGCGCTACAATCCCGGCAGCAAAGAGATCGAAGTGATCGAATATGCCGAGGTTTCGGTCAGCTTTGTCGAAGGCGATCATAGCGCCACTTCTGAGCTGAAGGCAAAGACATATTCCCCCGCTTTTGAGGGTATATTTTCCGGCACCGTGATCAATCACCAGCCCATTCGCATTTCCTTGAACCGTCATCCGATGAGCTATGTGATCATCACGCCTCAAGCTTTCGTAGCCGCCTTGCAACCTTTCATCGAATGGAAAACCCGCGAAGGCTTTAACATCATCCTCGCCACCACCGAACAGATCGGCGCGACTACCAATGGAATCATCACTTATATGCAGGGATTATGGAGTGCGGCGACTACCCAAAATCCGGCTCCCTCATATCTATTGATCGTGGGAGACGTGGCACAGGTGCCTGCAAATACCGGAGCCACGGGCGCTCACGTGACCGATCTGACCTATGTGCGCCTTCAGGGCACGGACTATATGCCGGAGCTTTATTACGGCAGATTCTCTGCAACCACACCAGCCGAAGTGACCAATCAGGTCAACAAAACCCTCATGCATGAACAATATACGATGCCCAGCGATGCCTATCTTTCCCAAGTGGTGATGATCGCCGGCGTCGATGCCTCTTGGTCGATCACCCATGCCAACGGGCAGATCAACTATGGGACAAACAACTATTTCAATCCTGCTCATGGCATCCAATCCAGCACATATCTCTATCCCGCTTCGGGATCCGCCGACGCAGCGATCGTGCAAAGCGTATCCGCTGGAGTCGCCTACGTGAACTACACCGCGCATGGCAGCCAAACCGACTGGTCTGATCCCACCTTCACCATCAGCAACATAAACTCCCTGCAAAACACGAACAAATCTTCCGTCGTGGTAGGCAATTGCTGCCTCACCAACGCTTTCAACACGGGCATCTGTTTTGGCGAAGCCTGGTTGAGAGCCGTGAACAAAGGCGGAGTCATCTATATCGGCGGAACCAACAACACCTTTTGGGATGAAGACTATTGGTGGGCTGTCGGACACAAGCCACCGGCGGTAGGAGCCGGCTCTCCCTTTGTCCCAGGACGCACTGGAGTCTATGATGCCTTGTTCCATGATAACAACGAACCTTTTGCAGATTGGGCTAGTAACGCAGGCGGGATGATCGTTGCCGGAAATCTTGCCGTCGTTCAATCTAACAGCACCAGAAGAGATTATTACTGGGAAATATATTCCATCATGGGCGATCCTTCCCTGGTTCCCTATTTGGGGATTCCAGCACAGAATTCCGCTCAACTGTCGGATACCATCTTCCTCGGAGTATCTTCGATGAATATCGTCGCCACTCCCTTCAGCTATGTAGCCATCTCCAAAAACAACGTGCTGCATGGCGTCGGACTCGCGGATGCCAATGGCAATCTCACGCTCAATTTCACCCCCTTCTCCGAGCCGGGAACCGCGCAGATCGTGATGACGCGTTCGATGCGACGTCCTTTGATTGCAAACATCCAGGTTACCCCCAATGTGGGACCCTATGTGACCATCAGTCCGATCACCGTGATTGATCCCAATGCCAATGGCATCGCCGAAGCGGGTGAGATTATCAGCATGGGGCTCACTTTCACCAACGTCGGCATCGCCGATGCTGCAAACTTGAGCGTCACCATTTCCAGCATTAGCCAATATGTCAGTATCCTAAACAATACTGCCGCCATCGCAAACGTGCCCGCCGGCGGAAACATCACAGTGAACAATCTGTTTAGCATTCAGATCAGTCCGATGATTCCGAATCAAACCTCCGTTCCCTTTGAATTTCTCATCACCGATGGTTCCAACCAATGGATCTCCAGCCGCAGCCTGACTGTGAACGCTCCAAACGTCCAGATCGGCAATGTCACAATGAGCGATGCCAATGGCAACGGTTTCCTCGAAGCTGGCGAAACCATCTCTATCTCCTTCAACCTCAGCAACACCGGACACATGAACGCGGAAAGCGGAATCATGGTGCTGATCGCGAATCCGAATCAGGTGACGCTAAACAATTATAGCTTCACTCTGCCTTCGATCTCCGTGGGTGGGAGTCTCCCACTCAATTTCGTCGCCACCCTTGCCAATAACCTGACCACCGGAACGATCGTTCCCATCGGATTGGCAGTCACATCCGGTGTGCAGATGATCAATCACAGCATCATGCTGCCCATTGGAATGATCGGCGAAGGCTTTGAATCCAATAACTTTACGGGCTTTCCATGGGTGAACTCCAGTCCCATCCCTTGGTTGATTGACGGCAATCCCGGCAACGCCTATGCCGGAATCCGCTCTGCCAAATCTGGAGTGATCAGCCACAATGGCACTACGGAGCTTTCGGTCACCATGGAAGTCGGCGCTGCCGGAAACATCTCTTTCTGGCGTAAAGTGTCCTCGGAATCAAATTATGACTTCCTGCGTTTCTTCATAAACGGAATCGAACAGGCTGCCTGGAGCGGAAACCAAGCCTGGGCACAGTTCAGCTATCCTGTCCAACCCGGCACCCGCGTCTTCAAGTGGGCATATACCAAAGATGGATCGGTAAGCTCCGGCAGCGATTGCGGTTGGATCGATGAAATCGTCTTTCCGATGTCCGGCAGCGGCAGCGTCGCCATGCTCTATTCACCCACAACCGAGATCACATTTGCAAATGTGTTGCCAAATACTACCGTGAGCGCGGATTTTGCCCTCAGAAACCTCGGCAATATCGCTCTGACCGGCATGATCTCCACTCCCGCCGGATTTGTGCTCAGCCAAAATGGAATTAACCTGCCCGTGTATTACAACTACAGCATCCCCGCAGGGCAGACCGCAGTTCTCACGATCACCCATGTATCTCCGAGCCCCGCGGTAAATCTTGAGGGAGAGATCAACATCACTTCCAACGATCCCAACAATCCCTCCTTCGTGATCCAGGTAAACGTGATCGCAAACACCAGTAATGAGGATCCCTCGATCCCCGCGGTGACCAAGCTGGAAGGAAACTATCCCAATCCCTTCAATCCGGAGACCATCATCAGATTTTCAACCAAGGATTCCGGTTCAGTGCGCATCACCGTCTATAACGTCAAAGGACAGGCTGTGCGCAATCTCTTGAGCGAAAACCTCGGCGCCGGTAATCACAAAGTGGTTTGGAACGGCAAAGACAACAACGGCAGGAGTGTCTCCAGCGGAGTCTATCTCTATCGCATGGAAGCCCCCGGCTACAATAAAACCATGAAAATGATGCTGATGAAATAGCATTAAACTATCCCTGCGGTGCGCCTTCCGGTGCGCCGCAGGGGATTATGAGCCAATGAAAAGAATGATCTTCGTCTTAGGAGTGCCGCAGGGGAGTGATATTTTTTACTTGACCATATACCGTTCCCCCATGATAGGCTCAGAGTTACTTTTTATTTATATGATGTACACTCGGGAGCTTGTTTCCCGCCAACCTATATTGTGAAAAAAATAACAGATGAATCCTGTGGAGGATAAAATGACACGTTTATTATCACTGTTTGTCCTGTTGCTCATGCTGAGCCTTGCTCTGAGCGCGGAACAGATCAACGTCGGTGAATATCAAAACGATATTCGCCTGGTTCGCAGCACCCCCGATCAGATGGTGCTGGAAATGACTCTGGGGCATTTCAATCGTGAAAGCACCAGAATCAACGGCGAAACCTGGTATCACCTTAATCTCAAAAAAGAGGGTCTCACTCTCGAAACGGGTTTGCCGCAAGTTCCCGTGCTTGCCAGAAGCCTGATCATTCCAAACACCGCGAAGATGGCGGCAGAAGTGATCGGCAGCGAATATGTCGATCTGCAAATGCGGATCGCCCCATCGAAGGGAAACCTGACCAGAAATATCAATCCCGAGGACGTGCCCTACACTTTCGATCCTTTCTATCAAGGCACCGCTGCTTATCCCACTCAGAACACATATCTCACCGAGCCTTTTGTAATCAGGGACTACCGTGGGATCACAGTTCGTTTCCAACCTTTTGAATATCACCCCGCCACCGGCACGCTGCGCGTTTTCACCAAACTCCAAATCGCCGTCCGCAACGTCGGTTTTGATTCCACCAACTCACTGAATGTGCCGAAGAATGCCTACAGCTCCGAATTTGCCGGAATCTATGAGAACATGTTCCTCAATTTCAACGAGGCAAAATATCCGCTGCTGTCGGAAGTAGGCAGAATCATGGTGATCAAACACTCCATGTTTGATGCCACTATCCAACCCTACGTGGATTGGAAAAGACAAAACGGCTACACCGTGGACGTCGTGGACGTATCGGTTGCAGGACCCACCGCTGCGCAGATCCTGGCATATATTCAAGCACAATATAACTTGAACAATGGCTTGATGTTTGTCCAAATCATGGGCGACGCGCCTCAGGTTCCGACGCTCAGTTCCGGCGGCGGCGGATCGGACCCTTCCTTCGCGCTACTTGCCGGAGGAGACAGCTATCCCGATATCTATGTGGGCAGATTCTCCGCCCAGACCGTTGCCGATATGCAAACCCAGGTGCTGCGCACCGTGCATTATGAAAGAGACCTAATCTCCGGAAACAACCACGTCCAGAAAGGCATGGGCATCGCCTCAAACGAAGGAGGCGGCAGCCAGGGAGACATGGGTGAAAGCGATCAGGCACATATAGAGCTCATCCGCACCGACCTCTTGAACTACGGATATCTATCCGTTGACCAACTTTATCAAGCTCAGGGCGCCACCGCGGCACAGGTTTCCACAAACCTCAATCAGGGACGCGGCTTCGTCAACTATTGCGGACACGGCTCCGACACTTCCTGGAGCACCACCGGTTTCAACAATGCAAACGTGAACGCACTGACCAACAGCAACATGCTCCCCTTCATCGTTTCGGTGGCATGTGTGAACGGAAACTTCGTCAGCCAAACCTGCTTTGCCGAAGCATGGCTGCGAGCCACAGACAATACCACCGGCGAACCTACCGGCGCCATCGCGATGTATGCCAGCACGATCAATCAAGGCTGGAATCCTCCCATGCGCGGTCAGGACGAAGTGACCGATCTGCTCATCGCGGAAACCAGAAAGACTATCGGAGGTCTCTTCTTCAACGGCTCCTCAAAGATGATCGAAATCTATGGCACCAGCGGCATCAGCGAATATAAGTGCTGGACGATCTTTGGCGACGCCTCACTCATGGTACGCACCAAAAATCCCCAAGCGATGACCGTGAACCACTCTCCGATTCTCTTACTCGGCATAAACAACTACCAGGTTGACGCCGTCTCCGGTGCCAGAATCACGCTGTCCGCCAATGGCACAATCTATGGATTCGCCGTTGCCGATGCGGGTGGAACCGCGATTCTGAACCTCACCAATCCTCCCACGCAGCCGATGGATCTCACCCTTACCGTCACCGCTTTCAACAAAATAACCTACATCGGAATCGTTCAAGTGCTCCCCCCCAGCACCGGTCCCTACATTATTGTGGATCAGATGGTCGTGACCGATGGCAATAACAATATCGCGGAATATGGCGAATTGATCACCGTGAACTTCACTATGAACAACGTCGGCAGCGATGCTGCGCAAAACGTAAATGTGACCCTCAGCGGAACCAGCCAATTTATCAACCTCATAAATGCCACCGAAGCCATTCCGAGCATTCCCGCAAACGGAAGCGGCGGAACCGTTTACGGATTCAGCATCCAGGTTGCGAATGACGTTCCAGACCAACACACAGTCCCGCTCACGATCACCATCACCGATAGCAGCCCCGCCACCTATCAATCTACCCGCAACCTCATTCTCAACGCCCCCGCCTTCACTTGGGGAACTCTGCAAATCAACGACATCTCAGGCAACAACAACGGCAGAATCGATGCCGGCGAAACCGTCACCCTCACCTTTCCAATCACCAATAGCGGCAACGCGCTGGCAATCGACCTCATGGGTGCTTTGTTGATCATGACCGTCAACCACGTCGCCGAACCGATCCAAACGAGCTTCACCACTCTGCCAGCCAATGGCACAGCCCAGATGATCTATACCGTCACCTTCAGTTCCCAGATCCCGGTCGGAACAGTAGTAAACATGACCGCCATGCTTTTCACCGGTCAATACAGTTCCATGCAGAATTTCGCCGTCACTTTGGGAATGGTGATGGAGAACTTTGAAAGCGGATTCACAGGCTACCCGTGGACTTTCACCGGTGGAAACTGGACTATCGCCGCCGGCAGCTACAATGGCAGCAATGCCGCAAAATCCGCTACTATCACGCACTCACAAACTACAGCCATGCAGGTGACGATGAACGTCCCCGCCGCCGGAAACATCTCCTTTTGGAAGAAGGTCTCCTCCGAGCAGAGCTATGACTACCTGCGTTTCTATATCAATGGCGTGCTCAAAAATCAATGGAGCGGAACCAACGACAACTGGAGCCAGATCACCTATCCCGTCAACCCGGGCAACAACCTGTTTAAGTGGGAATATCTCAAAGACGGCTTGGTTTCCAGCGGACAAGACTGTGCCTGGATCGATGACATCGTCTTCCCCGCCGTGGGTGGCACCAGCGGAACGCCCGCCATCTCCCTCGATTTTGACACGGTGAATTTCTATCAAGTGTTCCTTGGCGAAACCGCCACCATACCCATCACGATCAACAACGTCGGCGACGCAGTCCTGATCGGAACTATTCAGACCGAAGCTCCCTTCAGCCTTTGGCAGGGAAATTCCACGCCAAATCCGATCATCAACATCGTTGTGCCCGTGCAATCCTATCTCCAGATCAACGTAAACTTCTCTCCCACAGTGGCTATGGAATATATCGGCACTTTGCAGATCAACACCGATGACCCCGTGAATCCCCAATTCATTATTCAGCTTCTCGGCAGCGGACAAATCGTATCCACCGAAGATCCCATCGCTCCTGCGATAACGATCCTGAAAGGAAACTATCCCAATCCCTTCAATCCGGAAACCACCATTGCCTTCAGCATCAAGGAAAGCGCACCGGTCTCGATCGAGATCTACAACGTCAAAGGTCAGTTGATCAAGACTTTGGTGAGCGAAATCAAAGCCGCCGGCAATCATAGCGTCATCTGGAAAGGCAAGGATGAAAACAACCGCAGCGTTTCCAGCGGAATCTACTTCTACAAAATGAGATCAGGAAAATACTCCGACACCAAGAAGATGATCCTGATGAAATAGCACTATTGGTTTCGGCATTGCTTGCAGGAAGCCATGCTCCTGTCCGGCAGATGCTTATCAATATAGATGGGGCGCGGTTTTTTTTTGATCGCGCCCCTTTTTATATGGTGCTCCATGATTATCCCAAGTTTCGCATGAAAAATGTGTTTTTAGTCATTTTGGAATCGTAACTCATTGAAAAATAGTATTTGAGTTTCGGAAAATAGCCAATTAGTGTCCAAAATCAGGGCTTTGCAGAAAAAATATATATTGACAGCTTCAGC
>JAUYAR010000126.1 GCA_030693415.1 Candidatus Cloacimonadaceae bacterium
GAATTGAGAATTGAGAATTGAGAATTGAGAATTGAGAATTGAGAATTGAGAATTGAGAATTGAGAATTGAGAATTGAGAATTGAGAATTGAGAATTGAGAATTGAGAATTGAGAATTGAGAATTGAGAATTGAGAAAAGAAAAAAGAGCAGAGAGGAATAGATTATGGATATGATATTTGGTCAAGGCAATGCGCGTTTTGAGCGGGGCGGTGTGATCGTAAATTTGGGGTATAGCTATGGTCGGCTGAGCTTTGCGGATTCGGTGCATGATGTCGAGACGCTGAAAGGGACACTGCTTCGCTTTTACAAAGGCAGCCGCGCCAAGATCAAGACGGTCCTGAATAATAGCCTGAATGAAAGCGGGGGGATCCTGACTTTGATGCAGATTCTCAATGCAGCTCGCCAGGATCATAACGGGATCATGGTATATCCGAATTATCAAGGCATCTCCAGCCCTGGCTACCTCTGTAACGTGCCGGTCGAATTTGATCCGGAATGGCTGAGCCTAGTGGGCGGCGGACAAAAGATAGAACTGAACTGGGAAAGCGTGGAGCGGTTAGATAACGTTCCGGCATATAGCAGCAGCAGCACGGTGATGTTCTTATGGACAATACATAACGGACAGACGATGACGGAGCATAACTTGATTCCGTTGGAGTTTAAGGCATGAGAATTGAGAATTGAGAATTGAGAATTGAGAATTGAGAATGGAGAATTGAGAATTGAGAATTGAGAATTGAGAATTGAGAATTGAGAATTATGAGAGAAAAGACTTGGATTCTCGCCTCCGCGGGAATGACATGAGTAAAAAAAAGGAGACAAGATGGCAAGAATAATTGACCTGGTCGATATAGTAGCAGCGCTGGCAGGCGAAGACATGCTCGCAGTGAGCGATATCAGCGCCAATATGGACAAGAAATTGAGCGCCGCACAATTGAGCGCTTTCATCCTTCTGGGGAAAACAATAGGTGGCAGCGGCGTGGGCGACATCACGTTAAATAACGCCACGCAGACCTTAAGTAACAAACGCCTGGACAGTCCAAGGATCAACAGCGCCGACGTCTCAAGCGTAACCAGCGCCGATCTGAATAAGCTGAATTTGGTGACGGTGTCGGCAGTGGAACTGAACCGCCTGAGCGGCGTGAGCAGCAACGTGCAGACACAGCTTGCGGGCAAAGTGAGTGCAACATCGATCTACAAAATGGCAAAGCGCTATGTGCAAACAATCCTTGCAACCGATAGCAGCATCATTATCCCGGAGACGACAATCCGTGCGGGTTTGGGGCTGGGGAGCGACCGGCGGATCAGCGAGAATATCAGTGTCCAAGTGCATAATGTGACGACGAACCCCGGTAGCGTCGTGGGTAGCCTTTCCGCGCTGCAAATTTTACGTGGGAGCGAAGGTGCGCTGGATAAGGTCACGCTGACCAATACGACCGTGGGTAATAGCTACATGTTCTTTATGACCTGCTACGATATAGGTCTGGGAGGTGGGAGCTGATGTTTGGGGGAAAGGTGGAAAGGTGGAAAGCCCTTCCAGCGGGGACGCAGGCGTTCCGCGCAGCAGATAAAAGGAGCTAAGACATGGCAAAATTATGGATAAACAAGAGCAGTAAGCAAAAGGCAGAGACACCGAAAGGAGTGATCAGCCCGCCGGTCTCCTATGAGACCTTAATCGAAGCCTATTATGGTAACCCGTATCATGCGAGCTGCATCGATGTGAAGGCGAGTAACGTGATAGGTAATGGATTTAAAGACAGGGCAATAGCGGATATCCTGAGCAAGATGAGCTTAGGTGACAGCATCTTTTCGCTGTTGGAAAAGACGGTGCGCGACCTGCTGATCTTTGGGAATGCGTTTTGGGAAACGCCAAAGGATGAGGTCTATCAAATCCCGGCGTGGACGATGTATCGCACGGAAAAAGGCTGGGAGCAGCGCGTGGGGAAAGATAAAGAGATATATGATCCGGAAGAGGTGTGGCATTTTCGGCGGGACAGCATGCTGAGCAGCTTCTACGGGACACCGGACTATCTTAGCATCCTGCCATCACTGGATCTGATGAGGACGATCACGAGCTATAACAGCAATTTTTTTGAGAATAATGCGATCCCTGATTTTGCGATCGTGGTCGAAGGCGGAACGCTTTCACCGCAAGCTGAAAGCAGTATTCAGCGTTTCATGCGCAGCAAATTCAGAGGGACGGAGAATGCGCATAAGACACTGTATTTGCCTGTCCCGGAAGGTGTGAAGGTGCGCTTCGAGAAGCTGCAAGCCGAGAGTATGAAGGATATGCAGTTTTTGGAATTGCGCAAAGCCTGCATCGGTGAGATCATAAGCTGCCACGGCGTGCCACCGCGCCTGATGGGGATTATGGTGCCTGGGGAATTGGGCGGCGGCGGAGAAACGAGCGGCGAGCGCGACATCTTCTTTCAAACACGGATCAAGCCACTGCAAAACAGCTTCTGCGGGCAATTGGATGCCTTCTTCCTCGCCCGGCTGGGGAGGACGACCGACATAGAATTAGAGAGCTTTGACTATAGCGAGAATACCGGCGATCTGGTGTTGAAGGCGCTGAAGGGGAATTGAGAATTGAGAATTGAGAATTGAGAATTGAGAATTGAGAATTGAGAATTGAGAATTGAGAATTGAGAATTGAGAATTGAGAATTGAGAATGGAGAATTGAGAATGGAGAATTGAGAATTGAGAATTGAGAATTGAGAATGGAGATTAAATGCGGATAGAATTTTGCGATAGATACGGCAGCGTGGAGCATGAGATCGGCGAGAGCAGCATTGTGAGCTATAAGCAGAGCGGCAAAAAGCTGATCAGCGAGGACTATTTCATGAACGAGCCGGCAAGCATCGAGGTGACGATAATCAGCGATGTCTGGCTTTTGGAGCGGTGGGAACAAAGCATCGTAAAGATCAGCTCCACACTATGGTTTTCTAAGAGCGTTCGCGTATATGGGAAGAATTCACTGAGCGGTTACGCAGAGCTGAAGTTGAGCGGATTATTGCAGCTCACCGGCAGCGGACATGATCCTTTTGCGCACACGATGCAGCTCCAGTTCTATGATTTTTCGGCGCTGCTGAGCGAGCTGGATATCCCGGTGCGGATCTATTATCCATATTCCCTACCCGATGGGACAGATTGGACACGCTTTATCGTCAACTATCAGCTACCTGGCAGCAGCGGCGCGCCTGCCGGAGGTCCGGACTGGTATCCCTATCCGAGCGTGATCGAGACGACTGACCGTCAGGTGAGCAGCGTGCTGCGAGCATTGACGCAGATATTCGGCGAGATTTATCAAGGAAATTGGGCGCTGGATTTTAACCATGAATATGAGGTCGAAGAGGCGGAACTGACCTGGGTGAATAATTACATCGTACAGTTAGCCGACGCGGATACATTTTTCCAAGAGTTTGTCTCTGGTCTGGTCACCACGGCATATAATAATCTTATGAACTTAGGCGCCGTGAGCGGCTGGCAATTCTGGGCAAACTACGGCTTTGTCCCGCCGGGTGGGCAGTCCTCGATCTACGATGAGTATGGACTCTGGCTGCCGGGCGAAGAGAGCGACGGATGGTTCGTGATGCGCGCTGGCTATCAATGGATGATTGGGGGCAAAGACGATGCGATTCCAGACGGTGGCTGGACTGATGGCGAAGGCGGTGGCGGCGGTGGCGGCGGTGGCGGCACCTGGTGGTACAGGGAATGGTATCGGATCTTCAGGCTGAAAGCCGGGCGCAGCGTCTGGGACAGCGGAGTTCGTACCCGGCTAAAACAGGGGAGAAACAGCGGCAGCCATATCGGAGGCTTGCCGCTGAATACGAGCAACTATCTGTCTCTCTCGGAAAACAGCTTTTACCGGTGTTCGGCAAACGAACTGTATGCGATTCCGCCGGCATATCAAAATGACATAATGGGTTATTTTTACAGCCTGAGCTACTACGTGTATTTCACTGGGCTGATGGAAGGCTCCGGCGGCTATATTGGAAACCGGATTTTCCGGATGAAAAACAATCCGCAAGGAACCGGACAAGAGCAATACGTGGAACAGAAACTGCGCGAATGGTTCAAGACCATGCTGTTTGTCGGGGATTTGAGCTGCTATGCCGATGAAACCGGGGTGATTAAGCTGGCGCCACGCTCGCCGCTTGGCAACATCAACCTTCCGCTTGCTGCGCTGAGTAAATTGCAAAAGAAACTCTTGGTCTATCAACCTTGGGATAAAGAGAAAATTGAAGAGGTGATCAATGACCGCACGGAGGTGCAATATCTGATCGACCACTACGGCGGCGGACGTGTCTTGACCCACGAGCTTGAGCTTCGATTTGGGCTTCACGGGTTCACGACAATTCCGCTCTTACGTCAGCGATTCGTTTTACCGGCTCAAATATGGGGCGTTACGGCGTTTTCTGGGGCTCAGGCATACATGATAGTGGAAGTGGAATTTGAAGGCGAGTATGAGCTTGTAATACGGGCTGTGCGGGTTTAGTGAGCGGGAGAATTGAGAATTGAGAATTGAGAATTGAGAATTACTGTTAATTGAGAATTGAGAATTGAGAATTGAGAATTACTGCTAATTGAGAATTGAGAATTGAGAATGGAGAATTGAGATGACAAGGATAAAGGATGAAAAGACAAGAAACAGTTAGACAGGTTTTGGAGCAGATCAACACACAGCTTAAGGAACAGTTGGCGCGGCTATCGGATAAGATTGAGACTTATGCGGTGGATAGCATCGATGACTACCACGCGGTGGCAACCGGTAAGCTGCGCAATGCGATTCATGTGCGTCTGGACGGGGATTTGCAGAGCGGCTACCAGATAATCTGCTATGCGGAAGGCAGCCATGCACCATACGCGCAATATGTGCACCAAGGACGCAAGCCGGGCAAGATGCCTCCGATAGCGCCTTTGATGCAGTGGGCAAAGAAGAAGATGGGCAGCGGCGGGAATCCGCTGTTTGGGGGGATCGGGAAAGGCATGGTGAACCGGACGCGGATCAGGATCACTGGGATCGGAATCCGGGCAAATAAGAGCGATATAAAGGCATTTGACGAAGCGCGGCGGATCGCCTGGGGCATGGCAAAGAATATCGAGAAATATGGGATCCCGGAGAAGCCGTTCTTTCGTGATGCGGTGTTGCGGGCGATCAGGGAGAATTGAGAATTGAGAATTGAGAATTGAGAATTGAGAATTGAGAATTGAGAATTGAGAATTGAGAATTGAGAATTGAGAATTGAGAATTGAGAATTGAGAATTGAGAATTGAGAATTGAGAATTGAAAATATAGTA
>JAUYAR010000127.1 GCA_030693415.1 Candidatus Cloacimonadaceae bacterium
AATATGGGAAAGAAAGTTCTTGACGAAAGATCGGGATTTGAATTAATGTGGAATCAGGTGATTGTGACTGTAGCAATCGGCATAAAGTATATATTGTGTGAGGCGAAGACTTGCTAACAGGTCTTCAAAGAAAATGAGAAACAATGAGTTGGAATTTACACCAACATTTGGGACTCAACTGGATGCGTATAATAGTAAAGAAAATGGTTGGAGGAAAAATGACTAAGCTGCTCATCATAGTTTTTGGAATGCTTACTATATCGTTCCTGTTTGCAAATAATGTTGATGATGCCATTTCTGCAATAGCTTTGGAAAATGCAGCGCTGAAACGGGATGCACAATTGTGTGACACCAAGATTACAGAGCTACGCAGTACAGATCCGGTATTTGCAAAACAAGACAAGTTTGAATCTGACAAAGCATATCTATCCAGGATATGTACTGCTGCGCCAAAGATTATAGCTTTAAAGAAACAGTATATTAGCCCTCATTTGGCAAAACTGGATAGCCTGAGGTCAGTCACGGCATATACAAAAGAAGTTAAACTTGAATTTTACGATTACGATGCCAATACCTCTGAAATATCTATGTTTGTGTACAGCGATAAATACCCAAACATTGGCTATAATATTGTTACACCGATGGAGCCTAAATTGGCAAGGTTTGCATTTGAACACCCGGACAGTATTATCGTGAAAGCTCTTGCATACATATCAGTATATGATATGGTAGCGTTTTATACAGTGTTTGTTGGATTACACGAATATATGGGACAAACTATATTCATCAATTCAGACATGATGATAGCAGAGTTTAATTCTGTTTGCTTCAGTGATGACGGTAGGTTCATGGCCCATGATTTTGGCAAAAACCAACCAAGTAAAATATGGTTAGGTGTTTCTACAAGAGATATAACCTCAATCGACACATTATTTACATCTGTTGAAAGCCCGGTAACCTGCATAGCCCTCAGCCCGGATGGAAGATATCTGGCTGTTGGGGCCAATTCTTTCGAAACGGACTTATGGGTGTTTGATGTACGCACAGGATCAATTCTGTTCACAGATAGAGTAGCCGGTGGTATATTTTCGATTGATTTCAGTCCTGATGGGAGGTTGTTAGCCGTTGGAGGGGGGTTCAGCTTCAGTGATTGTGTAGCCCGCATCTACGAAGTTGAAACGAGTAAAATGCTGTTTAATTTTGCCAGTTACCATGTGATTAGTAAAGTAGAATTCAGTCCTGACCAAAATTATGTTGCCAGCGCCGGCCATTCCTTGGTTGTGTGGGATTTGAAAACTCTGGAGAAGTACCTCGACATCTATTCATATAAAGACCTAAAAACCATGGCCTTCCATCCTGATGGCAACATGCTGGTTACAGGCGGTACGTATGATGGTTTCAAATTATACGACCTTGCTGCAAAGAAACTCACAAATGCATATGAACCAGATAAGCATGTTAACTCTGTTAGTTTCAATTATAAGGGAAATCTGTTAGCTCTTTGGATGGACGAAGTGAAGGTTCTGGATATATCATCCATGAATTACATACGTAGATTTAAGTCTTTAGGCGGAGGGGTTTTCAAGCCGGGAAGCGATTGGATAGTTTCGCCCAAACGCCAATGTAAAATTGATGTCAAGTGGGAATTTTAATCCCATGCTTAAGTCCAGCATGAGGTCAATGTTTTTCCTGTGTATCAAATATATGGTATTGTGGAGACTGTTCAAAAACCATCACCATTCTACGCTGCTTTACCAGAGCACTTGGAGAATAAGTGGTCTAAGTGCTTCCATTTCACATTTTCTTGACAGATTTGGGAGATGTTCAGATTGGCAATCAGCGATTGCTCATGCA
>JAUYAR010000128.1 GCA_030693415.1 Candidatus Cloacimonadaceae bacterium
GCTCATCCTCGCTTATATCCAATGGACCGATATGCAATAAAACATTGAGACGGGGACCATTGTCCGTGTTGACGGACTCAACCAGCTGGTAGTAAACGCTTGTGCTACCGGTTCTTTTGCTTGTTACTGTCTTTCTTCTAATAAACATGGCTCTACAAAAAAACAGTAGCAAAAGATGTCAAGCCTTTAATTCGCCTCGTAGTTCTAATTTTGGACACTATGAGGCCATTTTCAGCAATTTCGTTGTATATTTATCAATAACTTACGATTCAAATATGGGATTTTTCAAGTTTTTTTTGCTCAACTTCGGTTAGTTTTATTACGCTTGATTAACGCAGCCAAGGCGGAGAGCGGTGTAGCGCAGCATGCCGATGCTGCGGAAACGAACGCGGAAACTCCGATTCCCCACAGCCGAATCGGAATTCAGCTTCCCAATGGGTCGCGCAGCATGCCGATGCTGCGGAGTAAAAAATCTGCCAAAAATGTCCAAAAAATGGGCTTACAATCTCCCATAATACCCCACGTAATGTGACGCGCAACCATCAGTTGATCCTAACGACCATGCAAACCAGAACAGACACGACAATCCCTATCAGCGATACTACCGTCGCTGAAGATAACCACAAGCAAATCTATAATGCCCTCAATCTTAACCATAATCCAATCAAAAGAAGGGTCACCAAACACAAACACGCGTAGTGACCATAGGTTATCTAAGTGGCTGTAGGACAGGTGTATACATTTTGAAATGGTAAAGTTTAATTAACTCTCAAGATAGTGGAATTTGAGAACAGAATAATTTAAATTGACAGCATTAGAAGTTGGAGAATAGTGGCAAGGTGTAAATCAAAATGAAATCTCGAGGATACCTGAAATAATGAGCAATGATGATCTCACAAAGGTTGAAAAACCGCACAATCTAAGCATAAAGTCAGAAAGCCCCTATAAGGGTCAAATGTTTGACCAGATTGTACATTGGCAGTTTTCTCAAACAGTCAAGAATGAACCCCGCGTCACAATTGAACAAAATGATGCCATATCTTTTTTGTCGAATCTACCCGATAATTCTATCGACTTAATTGTTACAGATCCTGCATATTCAGGTATGAACCAAATGCTTAAGCTGGGTCGAGGTAAAATAATAGGTAAATATAATGATCGGGGCGATGGGCAAAAATGGTTTGAAGAATTCCATGATACTGAAGAAAACTATTATAAACTACTAAAAGAGTGTTATAGAGTGCTAAAGGATGATAGACACATATATATCATGTTTGATTCATTTTCACTCTTATCACTGGGTTCTTTGGTAAGGGAAGTATTCAATGTAAAGAATATCGTTGTTTGGGATAAGTTAAATATTGGTATGGGGCATTACTTTAGGCGAAGACATGAATTCATCCTTTTTGCCAGCAAGGGGAAAAAGAGCTTAAACCTAAAGAATATTCCAGATGTATGGAGAATTAAAAGAGTTACAAAGGCAAAGTACCCAACTCAAAAACCAACTGAATTATTCGAACTTATGCTTGTTGGTAGTGCAGAATGTAATTATACTGTTTGCGATCCATTTATGGGTAGTGGGTCATCTGCAATTGCAGCACTAAAACATAATTGTATATATTATGGGTGCGATACTTCATCAACCTCGATTCAGATAACTACCGAACGTATTAATGAATATCAGTTATTTGGAAATGATATTCTTCAGCCATGCAGTCTTATTGACGTGAAAGATAACCAGTTAATGGAGTTAATTACAAATGGCAAGTTTAAGTAAATCGAAAACACTTTTTGCTTTTACTTCTCCAAGAACTATCGAGAAGATAATACCAGAAATAGAGTTTCTTGTTACTTCATTTGGTGGTATTAAGTGGGACACTCGAACCCAAGAAGACTTTTATGAGGCTTTGTATAATGCTGATTTCTTTGATGGCACAGTTAAAGCAAAGAATATGAACTTAGCCGCAAGAGATCGGATAACTCGAGCTCCAAAAGCACTGGGGTTTGTAAAGCTTAAACCAGTTATAGAATTAACCGATGCCGGTAGAAGATTACTTACTGGTAAACGAATACATGAAACGATAACCAGACAATTACTTAAGTTTCAGTTACCATCAAATTACCATAAAGGCACCGACAACCGCTTCTGGGTTAAGCCTTATCTTGAGCTATTACGATTAATCCGCGATATGAATGGTCTCAGTAAAACTGAAATAGCGTTATTCTATACTCAATTAATCCATATTAACCGGTATGACGAAATACAACAAGCGATTTTAGATTACCGTCAGTCAAAGTCAAAATTCAAAGGAAATGCGAAGCAATTTATCTTGGACTGCGCGATAAAAGAAATTATTAGTATTTATAAAGTGCAGATAGAGCATGGTGATTTGACAACTCGAGAGAGTTTAGATACAAGCCTTAAGAGGTTTGTTAATACAAAAAAACATAACCTCTTCGATTACGCTGATGCTTTTATTAGATACATCAATGCCACTTCCTTAATGGCTTTTGATACATCGCAAAATCGGATCGTTATCAGTAACTTCAGGATACCAGAAGTAGAGTTTATATTAGCAACCGTCGATAGAAATCCAATTATCTTTGAAAGAGAAACTGATTATCAAAACTATCTGTTTGCATCAGATACTCCATTGTTATACGGAGACGTATTGGAAAACCTATTATCCAAATACTCTAAATATGTTGATGTGAGCGAATTCAGATTGTTAGCTATTGAATCCGTTAAAGACCGTATTGAAGAAATAGAATCTCGGCTAAGACAGGAAAACAATCTAATAACTGTTTCCAACCTTAAGAACTATTCGCAATTTGATGAGATTATCCAGACTTATGATAAGATCATCAAGAGAGATGTTATCGATCCACCTCTATATTTTGAATGGAACACATGGCGTGCTTTTGAAATGATAAATTATGCCCTTGAAGTAAATGGTTTTTTCAAGTCTGATATCAACGGATTACCGATATCTACAGCTCCCGGTAAAGTCCCCGACCTTGTAATAGAATACGACAATTTTTTGCTGATGGTTGAAGTAACTTTATCTTCAGGATATACCCAATACAATATGGAGGGAGAGCCGGTTGCGAGGCATTTTGGCACCTTAATGAAAACATCTTTTAAACCTCTGTTTTGCCTTTTTATAACGCCCAAATTAAATCAATCTACTTTAGCACACTTTTTCACTGTAAATAAAACCAATATTGAATTTCATGGTGGAATGACAAATATTATTCCGATCACCTTACAGCAGTTTATCAAACTTTTAAGTATCGCCAAATCGTGTGGTTTTAACAATTCATCAAAACTATATGATTTGCTAACCAATATTATGCACCATCACAAAGGGTCTTTATCTGAAGTGTTATGGCAAAATTCAATCAATACGTTGATTAATTCATGGCTTCAATCAGCTTAGCCCAACTTTCGAATAGAACGAGCTCACAGGTTTGAAGCGGTTTTTGTGCATTAAAACGTCATGACAGTCGGCACGACCGCACAAAAAAAAGAAGAGACGATGATTTCATCTCTTCTTATTATCGCTTGCGTTTCTTCTTGTTTATAGGCTGTGAATAAAACCGGTTACGCGAAGAAAACGGCTGCTTGACCTATGATTTGTCTTTTTTGTAGGATTTGGATTTTGTAAATTCACGAGGCTTGTAATCCCGTGGTTTGTCATCACTGGGCTTGTAGGCGCGTGGCTTGTCATCCCGAGGTTTGTAGTCTCTTGTTTTCGGGTCCCGTGGTTTGGGATCGTAATTGCCGGATTTTTTCCGTCTGGTTGATTCCACCACTTCGGCTGAAACAGGGATGCCTTGGTATTTGTTGCGGGAGAATGCTTTGAGCAACTGGGCTTCATATTCCGCATCCAGGTCGATCAAGGTGTGATCCGAGAGGATGTCGATCTGCCCGATTTCGATGCTGCGTGAAACCTTGAGTTGGTTGATATAGCGCATCAGGTCGCGTTTTGTCACTTGTGAGACATAGCCGATGCCAAGGCGGAAGGTCTTGAAGGCGACGTCTTTCTTTTCGGTTTTGGCGGTGGCTTCGCCGCTGTGGTCGAGGTCTTTGGTGTCCTTGTAATAATTCAGGAATCGGTTAAATTCCACCGAGACAAAGCGTTGGATGAGTTCTTCGCGGGTCAGCCAGCTCAGTTTTTTATAGACGTTGGGGAGGAAGGAATCGATCTGGGCGTTGTCCACTTCGATTCGTTCGACGGTGTCGATGAAATGAAAGAGCTGCTTTTCGCAGATTTCTCTGCCGCCGGGCACTTTAGACCAGACTATTTCGCGTCCGAGACGTCTTTCCATCGCTTTGAGCAAGCCGATTTCCTTGCTGTGGATGATCGTGAGGGAAATGCCGCTTTTTCCTGCTCTGCCGGTTCTGCCGGAACGATGAATATAGATGTCCGGCTCCGTGGGAGCGCTGAAATTGATGATATGCGTGAGGTCATCGACGTCGAGACCGCGAGCCGCCACATCTGTGGCTACCAAGAGACGCACAAACTTACTGCGAAAACGACTCATCACGAGTTCGCGTTGACCCTGTGAGAGGTCTCCGTGAAGGGCATCCGCGTTGTATCCATCGTGCTGAAGTTTGTCCGCGATCTCTTGAGTTTCGTTTCTGGTGCGGCAAAAGATGATCCCGTAGATATTGGGGCTCATGTCCGCTATCCGTTTCAGTGCCAAGTATTTATCCCTGGCTTGCACTTTATAGTAAAAGTGCAGGATGTTCTCCGCGCCTTGGTTTTGATTGCCGACGCTGATGCGATGAGGCTCTTTCATAAAGGCTTTGGCGAGACCTGCCACTTCCTTTGGCATGGTGGCGGAAAAGAGCATGGTTTGCTTTTCGGCTGGTGTGTGGCTCATGATTTCGGAAAGCTCTTCTTGGAAGCCCATGTTCAACATTTCGTCCGCTTCGTCCAAAATGAGGCGGTTGATGTGTTCAAGCTTGAGCACGCCCTGGCGAATCATGTCCGCGACTCTGCCTGGAGTGCCGACAACGATTTGCACGCCGGCTTTGAGGGCATCTTTTTGTTTCTGCATCGGCGCGCCGCCATAGACTGCGGTTATCTTGATGCGGGGCATGTATTTGGCATAACTTTGCAGATCTTTGGTGATCTGGATGCATAGCTCTCGGGTGGGGCACAAAACGATGGTCTGCACCGCGGATTTTTCTATATCGGTTTGGCTGAGCGTAGGAAAGCCGAAAGCTGCGGTCTTTCCGGTGCCTGTCTGTGCCAGGGCGATCAGATCGGTTTCATTTTCCAGCAGCCATTCGATGGTCTGATCCTGAATAGGGGTCGGATGCTCATAATTCAGGTCTGCCGCTGCGCGTTGAAGAGGTTCTGGAAGTGTGATATCAGTGAATTTTGTCACAAATTGGGTCCTTTATTGTGTATTTTGGGGTCATTGTCTCAGAGAGCCCGTTTTTGTAAAGGAAATACTTGTAATCAAGGTATTTATTCTTCTTTATGCCCTTCGGTTGGGGCTTCTTTTCACCAAAAACCCTTATTCCCGGCGCCGAGGACACTATCTTGAGAGGGCTTTCTATCAGGCTAAACTTGTATAATCCTAAGTAGCTACAGGCAATCACCCCAGGATGAAAGAGCTGCCTCCGGATTTGGCGAGGTATCCTTTCAGCTCGAGGTTGAGCAGGATGGTGGAAAGCTTGCCAAAGCTGTGTCCGGTCTGCACAATGAGTTCATCAAAGTGTATCTCGCGTTGTTCCTGCTTGAAAAAGTCCAGCACGATCACTTCATCGGGGAAGATATCCGGCAGGATATCAAGCTGTTCTGAAACTTCCGCATCCGTCTGAACGCCAAGACAATGGAGGATGTCCTCCGCCTCGGTGATCAGCGCGGCACCGTTTTTGATCAGATAATTCGGTCCTTGAGCGTTGGGGTGGTTGACGTTTCCCGGCAGGGCAATGAGATCGCGGTTTTGTTCAAGGGCAAATTTGGCGGTTAAGAGCGCTCCGCTGGTGATTGGACCTTCCACGATGAAACAAGCCTGTGAAAGAGCGGAGACGATACGGTTGCGGGCTGGGAAATTCCACTTTTCTGCTTTGGTGCCGGGATCATATTCGGAGACGAGCGCTCCGTTGGCGATGATCTTGGCGGCAAGCTCTCTGTTTTGAGGAGGATAAATGTTATCCACTCCGCTGGCGAGAACGGCGATGGTTGGGGTTTTGGCTTTGACCGCTGTGCTGTGTGCGATGCTGTCGATGCCCATTGCAAGCCCGCTAACGATGCAAACACCCTTCGCGCAGACGGGCTCGAGCAATTTGCGGCACATTTGGATTCCGTAGGAAGTCGGTTTGCGCGTTCCGACTACCCCCAGAGTGATGGATTTGAGTGCTTGGAGCAATCCTCCGCGATAATAGAGCATCAAGGGTGGCGCGAAGATTTCCTTCAAAGTGGAGGGATAGCCCCCATCAGTGATGCAGAGGATGTCTATCTCATAATGTTTGCATAGTTTAAGGATGCCTTCAAAGTTGTGTGGCAGCGTGCCATCCATCAGATACTGTTTCGCTGTGATGTTGAGCAGGTCGCTGCAAAAAAGCGGATGCTCGCTCTTGCCTACAAAGTCTTGCGGATCGGGATACCGCTCCAGGATAGCAAGAGCAGTGCGGAGCTTGATCTCTGGATTACTCTTCAGGCAGAGCCATGCAGCAAGCTTGTTCGTATCGGTCATTGACTTTTCAAATGGCTGTAGAGCTTATATTTAAGCTCATCGAGGTTGAACTGGCTGATCGAGGAAATGGGGAATACATCGGTGCCAAAGCTTTTCTTAAACTGGGCGGAGATCGCATCAACCACGGTTTCGCGTTCTTCTTCCGGAACGGTATCCAGCTTACTGAGCACGATCAGGAAGGGCTTTTTTTCCATAAACTTATCATAGAGATAGAGTTCCGCGCGGAGGGTTTGATAGACAAGCAGTGGATCGGGAGCGCTTACTTCGATCAAAAAGAGCAGCACACTGGTGCGTTGGATGTGCCGTAAGAATTGTATTCCCAAGCCTTTGCCCATGTGAGCGCCTTCTATGATACCGGGAATATCCGCCATCACGAAGGATTGATAATCTCCTACGCGCACGACGCCGAGCATCGGTTCGAGAGTAGTGAATTCATAATCCGCGATCTTTGGTCTGGCAGCGGATAACACGCTGAGCAGAGTGGATTTACCCGCGTTTGGAAAGCCCACCAAACCTACATCCGCCATCAGTTTGAGCACAAACTCAAGTTCGACCTCCTCGGTGTGTCTGCCGGGAGTTGCATGCCGTGGCGCCTGATTGGTCGGAGTGGCAAAATTGCTGTTTCCCTTGCCGCCGCGTCCTCCTTTGGCGATGATTAGTTCCTCGCCGTGGTGGGTGATATCTCCAAGCTTGACCCTTTTTCCCTCTTCCTTGAGATGAAATATCTCGGTTCCCAGTGGCACACGCAAGTAGATGTGTTCGCCACTGGCGCCGGTTTTGCGGTTGCCGGAGCCATATTTTCCATTCTCCGCCTTATAGAGCTTGTTGAATTTGTAGTCCAACAGGGTGTTTACGTTTTCGTCGCCGATAGCGAAGACGTTTCCGCCTCTGCCTCCGTCACCACCGTCCGGACCGCCTTTGGGAACGAACTTTTCACGCCGGAAACTCACGACGCCGTCGCCGCCGTCACCTGCTTTGACGCGCAATTTTGAATGATCTATAAACATATATTCTTTATACCGTTATCCTCATTGAATGATCACGAAACGCTGCCATTTATACGCTTTGCCGGATGTTGTTTTGATGAAGTAGATGCCGCTGCCGGGATTGCTGCCTTTGACTTTTCCGTCCCAGGTGAAACTAACTTCCCCGGATACGGGATTTGCCTGATGGATGACGCCCAGTTTCTGCCCGCGCAGATTGAACAGCTCAGCTTTCACCATTTCCGAACCGAGTCCCTTGATGCTGATTTCGCCTGCTTTGAAGGGATTTGGCATCGAAACTGATATGGGGGCTGGAACGCAGTAGTCATCCTCGATGGAGACGATCTGAAAAGCGAGTTCCACGACGTCCGATTCGTTGTCGCTGAACCTGAAAGTGCCACCGGTGGTGCCGACGGGGAGCAAGCCGGTGAAGGTCACAGGCTGGGAAAAGTCATTGCTCAGATGCGTCATTGGAATCGTCTGATTTGCATGGGTCACAAACTCTGCCATGAGTGGGAAATCACCGTTAATATCGGTATAGGTCACACTGACGATGTTGTTTGCGAAACCTGGCTGGGATAGTGCCGGCAGGGTATTTTGGGGTACTGTGTAGCGCAGATCAAGAAACTCGTTGACCCCGTAGCTGCCGGAGTCTCCGAAACCAAATTCCGGCTGCAGGGTGACCGAGTTTATATTGATACGCATTGTAGCGCTGGAAAACATCAGGGCATTGGATTCGTTTGGCCAGGGACCGAAATTCGGATCATTGGTCAGGTCGCTGATATTGCATGCCATATAGAGTTTCCCGCCGCTGACTTGGCTTTGGATGTTTCCGATGCGGGCAAAAGTCGGTATCCCGGTCGCGTCCATGCCAACTTTATACAGCCCGGGTGAGATCACTCCGGCGATGTTGAAACTGTAGATCATTGCATAGGCAACGCTGTCCGCCAACGCAACCGGATTCATGATCGTGGTCAGATACACGTTGTAGGAAGTGAGCGAGAGCATGGTGGGAAAGCTATTTGCCACGTTTGCCAGCGTGGAATAGAACTTATTGGCTGTGGCGGCTATGTATGAATCCGTGAGATCAAGCGCCGGAGCATAGACGGTGATGGAATCCCCGGTGGCGTCCGTGCCGATCAAAGCCATCGTATTCAGCACCGGTGGAAAGGTGTCGCTGCCAAGATAGGCGGGATGCATGTATGCTATGGATTCATTCATATAGCTGGCATCCGCTTTGAGCCGATAGCGCAGCGTCTGTCCAAACTGATATGGCAGCAGCGCTTGATTGAAGAGCAAGTCCGAATTATCCACCGGCGCGCTTTGCCAACCGCCATTGTTGATGCGATACCAGCATTCTTGCGGATACATACCTCCGCTGAGGTCGTTCCAACGCAGGCGCAGATTGCCGTCCGCACAAACTGAGCTGTGCCGGATGCCGCCAAAAGGCATGGTTTCTTGGGCAAAGAGTGCCGCGCAGAGCAGCAGGAGCGTAATCACAAGTATCTTTTTCATGTTCAAATCCTTCAATCTATTTGATTAGTCCTTGTTCCATTAGTTTTTTGAAATATGTCCAGCTCGTCTCGTTCGGTTCGCTATATTCCGAGGGTGGTTCGCTGAAGCTGGGATTCTTTTTCATCACAAAGTCCCGGATGTGTTTTGGCAGGTCTGCAAACCCGCCGGGGAGCTTGCGTCCGCGGCACACGAAAACGAGGTTTCCGGGGCGGTCACCCATGCGCATGAAAGGCATCCAGGGGCTGATCCGCGTCCAGGTGATCTTCACCGGCACCGTGCTCAGGTCTTTGTTTTCCAAGTCATTCCTGCTTGCAAAAAGCTGAAAGAATTCTGCCGCAGAATAGGTGTCGCTTTGGGAAAATTGGCTGTATTCCTTACGCGGTAGCGGAGAAGGATAAAAGGGAAAGATATCCAGATGGAATGCGACCTCGTCGCCAAGATCGGTGCTGGGAAGGATCATCCGCACAAAACGCAGATCTTCCTCTGAAAAACTAAGGTTTTGGTTGACCGGATCGTTCCAGATGTGGATGACTGGAACTTCCTTGCCGGACAGGGGATTGCGCCAGTTTTCCATGATTTCGCCGGTGCGGTGATCAATATAGAAAGCCGTTTCGCGAGTGAGGAGTTGAAATCCTTCTTCCGCAGGCACCGTTCTGGCGATGTTATATCCCTCGAAGGCAAAGAGTTCCATGCGTTTTTCACCGGGGATCATGCTATAGACCTTTCCCGTCCAGTGAAAGAGAGTAACCCCTCCGGCAGCGTCTCCGCGGACGCGCATAAAGTTATTCAGGTATTCGCGCTCTGGGGATATCTCTCCGGCAAAGAGGAGATTGATGCTCATCAAAGCGGCCATAGAGATCGGGATTAGGACACGGGTCATTGCAAAGCCCTCCCTATTTGAAAGTGAGGCTGTCTTTGAATTGCTCAAAGGTAGCTAACATATCGTCAAATTGCTCATGGACAGCGCCCATCATCAGCATATAATTCCTGCCTCCGCGGGTGAACACAATGGCGGTCATCTTCATCTGCCACATCATCATATCCACGTTCAGGAGTATTGTTGTGGCGTCCATGCCTTGAAATTTGACCTTCTTATTTTGCTCCAGTTCAAGCAATTCAAAGCCATACGTCTCCACTTCCGTGCGCAAATCGGCTAAAAACTGCTCCAAAGTCTGATCTATACCTTTGCCCAGATCTTCAGGATTGAGCAAATCGCTGGTAAAAGTAAGCGTGACCGGGCTCATTGATGATCCGTCCGATAGCAAGGCGGAGAATTGACTATCCTGATATTGAGCGCTAAAGTTTGCCGGATAGCTGACGCTATAGCCCAATTCCTCATTGTTAAAGACCTTCCACTGTTCGGCTGCCAAGCCCGACATTAACAGGCACATATACACCACGAAAATCACACGGTATCTCATCTATCCTCCTCATGAGCGGGACGAAAACTATGTGTGCACTTCTAATATCATCTGCCATTTCCTGTCAAGCAGTTTGATCGCCATTCATCGCTCCATGATTATGGAATTACCGACGTCCCCGTCGGTTCCTGTCCGCAGGATCGGTTACGGATTTGTAGATCGGTTACAGATTTGTGGATGGTTACAAAGATGTGGATGGTTTACGAAATTGGCAGATGTGTCAAAGTCATCGCTGCTGTCGCAGTGGGATAGAGCTTCGTGTCGCCGACGGGGACGTCGGCGCTCGTGCGCCTGTGAGCGATACATATCAGACAGGTGAAAGTCCTGTTCAGAGCACCGTTAAAACTCTGTAGCCGAAGGTAACTGCGTCACCGTGAGGTGGGGTGGAGAGCAACTGGAAGCGAATGACCAGTCCGTAGGATAA
>JAUYAR010000129.1 GCA_030693415.1 Candidatus Cloacimonadaceae bacterium
TGCATGAGCAATCGCTGATTGCCAATCTGAACATCTCCCAAATCTGTCAAGAAAATGTGAAATGGAAGCACTTAGACCACTTATTCTCCAAGTGCTCTGGTAAAGCAGCGTAGAATGGTGATGGTTTTTGAACAGTCTCCAACAAAATAATAGCGCAAAATGCAAAAAAAAACTTGACAATGGATAATCAGATATAATTATGGCTTTGTTCATGTAAATGGACTCGGTATATGATTTTCCAATACAATGGGTCAAATCTCTTTGGGAAATGACAGGATATAGATCGTGATGTGGCGTGCGCTGTTTATCGGAGCACATAGGGTTTTTGTAAAACAAAGCGAAAGCAGAAAAGACCTTGACACTAAAAGCGTTTACAGATTGAATGCTGTGGGTTTATATGCTGAGGCTTTCAAAAGACAAAGGAGACAATATGTATTGCAATGCAAGGCAACACAATCTTATCGAGTCTGCTGATGTTACTGCAGGACAAAAGCTTACTATTTATGGGGGGGGGGTGCTTTCTTTAGTATGCACTTTGATACTTCTTTTTAGCGCTTCCCATGCATGGTCTGAGCACACTTTTGTTCATTTCATGACGGTAGATCCTACTCAACCAATCACCCAATACAATGTCCACAATATCGGAGATGCTATAAACCTGGGATATACAAATCCTTGGGGGAATACTCTGATCAATGTGGTAGCCGGTGATTTCAATGCTTTCGCTGTAGATCCATTTCGTAGCAATCGCGTGGTAAAAGTGGTGGGCACTAGATCGTCTAATCAATTGCTCACCAGAGTCATAGATTCATACACGACGCTTGCCGCTATCAATGAGAATACACCGAGGCCAGGTAGCTATCTGATCTTTGAGGATATCGCATTCGAAGGTGGCTACTATGGTATTAGGGTGTTTGACACTGAGGAACTACAGGTATTTATTAACAACTGTAGCTTTACAAATCATTTAATGTGGTCAATACATTCAGGTGACCCTCTTACCATAACAAACTGTACTTTTAACATGCCGCCAAATTACATTTACAGCCACGCCTATGGCGCAATTAAGATATCCGGAACAAGCAATTGCAATTATGATATGACTACTACAATCCGCGGCAACACCTTTTCCGGGAGATTCTCAGAACATATAATTGAGCTGGGATATTATGGCGGAGTATCAACATGGCATTTTCTTAAAGCTGCAAACGTAGAAGACAACGTCTTTAACGGTACTTTCTATACCAGTGGCGGTTATCCCACCGGCAATGGTGCGGTGCAAGCTTCCGGAGTTCAGACGCTGAACATCAAGCGCAATATATTTGCCACGAAATCACTTACAACCACCAATCTTCCATTCCAGCTCAGGATTTACGATCCACACCGCATGGACGTTCCTCTGGAATCCCGTGCTCTTAGAGTGTTCAACAACACCTTCTATGCAGACGGAGCTAACTACATTTCCGCGATGGGCATCGACAAAAGGTTCCATACTGCTAGAATTATGAATAACTCGATAAGCAATTTGGATGGTGCAGGTATTCAGTTCTATAGCAGTCCCACAACCGCGTTTGAATACTTCGTGCAAAACAACCTCCTCTACAACTGCGGTAATGACATTGTGAATGCCGGCACGGGCACGGGTTGGAATGTGAGCGGACAAATCTATAGTGATCCTTTGCTGGCTGCCGACGGAAAGCCGATATGGAACAGCACAAGCATCTCTCCTTGCATTGATGCTGGCAATCGTGACACAGATGGAGACGGGATTTCCTGGAGTCCCATCGGAGTGATCCAGCAAGGCGATCCCGATGATTCCGATTTGGATGGCACACCCCTGGATATCGGAGCTATCCGAGCTGATCTTCACCAGTTTGAGGACTACAAAATGCCTGTGAGTGGAGCCATCAAATGGATGAGTTATCCTGTAATCAACAATCTCACGGTCGGTCACAATCTGAATGGAGCTTTCTTTGCGCCAATTCTAAGTATTTATACCTTGGATTGGGTACAGTGGAAGAAACACAATTATGACATTACAACGATGATGTATACTGGTGGACTATTATACAACTACACAGCGGAGGTTACCAGCCCAGTTGGCTATAAAGTGAAGCTGCAGAACAACGTCAGCCAGCCCATTACTTTGAGTACCCCGGGGTTCCTCGCCAATCCCAACACCCAGATACACCTTTTCAAGTATCTGACCGGGACGACTACTATCAATGAAAATTGGATCGGATACTTCCATCGCAGCAGTGCCCATCCCCTTGATGCTTTTGCCCAGGTCCTGAATTACGTAACATCGATCCGCACGCAATACTGGAGCATGGCAAAGGATCCCAAGACCGGCGTCTGGGCGATCCCTCCCGGCAATCTTACACTGAATTATGGAGACATGGTCGTAGTAACCGTAAATCAAGATTGCAGCTTCGTGTGGAACTACACGGTGCCAGTGGATCCCAAGACCAGAGAGATGACCACGGCTTTCAGCTATGAGGAGCTGGCGGATTACACACCAATGTATATTGATATGACGGATCTGGAGGATTTGCCCACGGAGCTTGGCGTATATGTGGATGGTGTGTGCAAAGGCGCGGTAGTGGTTGAGGGGGATCTCACAGATATATGTGTGTATTTGGATAACAACCAGATTATGGATGAACAAAATACCGAAATCGTGCTTTATTATGAAAACAAGGCTTCCATTGGGCAAAGGAAATCATTCAAGCCGGCTGCAAATGAACTGGCAATGCATGCTGAGCCAGGCTTGCGCTACTATACTTTGCAGCTTTCGGAGAAATCTGAGATTGAAAACCTGGCACCGGTTACTCATTTGCTGCAAAACTTCCCCAATCCCTTCAATCCCAGCACCACCATCGCCTATGAACTGGCAGCCGATGGCCCTGTCTGCCTTGAAATCTTCAATGCGCGTGGACAGAAAGTAGCAACTCTTGTAAAAAAACACCAAAGCACCGGCTTGCATAAGCTGGTGTGGGATGGCAAAGATGAAAATGGCCGTCTGGTAGGAAGCGGAGTATATCACTATCGCCTCAAGACGGAAAACAGCAGCATCACTCAAAAGATGCTATTGATGAAATAAGGTTCCCTGGCAGGGAGGGGTTAGCATCCCTCCCTGCACACTATAAAGGATATCGCATGAAAGATCTCTGTATCTGGCTCTTGATACTATCTGCCATTTCCGGATTATCCGCTACGCTGATCACCGTATCAGCAGCCGGTGGCATGGATTTTATGACAATCGGCTCGGCCATAGAATTTGCTTCCGCGGGGGACTCCATACTGGTCTATCCCGGAGTCTATGTGGAAAACGTGGATTTCATCGGGAAAACTATTACTCTGTGCAGCCTGGAAGCAATAACCGGGGATAGGTCCTATGTTCAAAGCACAATTATCGACGGCAATAGCAGTGGTCCCTGTGTGGCATTTCTGAGCGGAGAACAAAATGCCACCCTGAGAGGCTTCACTCTCCGCAATGGCAAGGGCCTTCCTCAGTATTCCGAGGTTGAGATCGTGGGTGGTGGGATAGTGATCTATCAGACCGGCAGGATAAATCTGACAAACTGCGATATCACTAATAACTGGGCAAGCATGGGCGCAGGTATATCTTGCTATAAAGGATCTGTATATTTGAGTGGGCTGAATATCTTTGAAAATCATAGTTGTGCTGGGGGAGCAGGAGTTATAATAATGGGTGATTATTATCAGATCGGCATGGTATATTTTGATCCCGACAATCTGTGCTCCATTTACTCCAATTTTGGGGCAGCTCCAGTGGATGTTTTTATCGTGGATCTCAAACGCGATCTGGATATACATCTCGATATGTTTACACTTGATCACCCCGATGAATTCTATATCTATCGGCATATGAATATCCCCGAATTTGACCACTATACGGATACTGTGAGCATTCAACAGGGTTTTCGGACCGAAGTGAACCATGACCTCTATGTGAGCCCCGATGGTGATGATGCCAATTCCGGCTTGAATCCCGGCCAGGCCATGAAAACCATCACCAGGGCCATACACCGCATTGCCGGAGATAGTTTGAATATCAAGACGGTGCACGTCTTGCCAGGAACCTATCGCGAAGGACCTGAGGGGCAGATTTTGCCTTTGGCACTGAAACGCAATGTGAACGTGATAGGAGCCGGGTCCGAGCAGACAATACTGATAGCGGATAGTGATCTGCCACCCTTGATGCAAACCATTGTTTGGGGTATGAAAGCCAAAAATACTATCTTCAAGGGATTCACTTTACTATCCGACAATGAAGAGCTTAATCTGCCAATGCTATTCGGTATTCCCACAAACAACGTTCGAGTCAGCGATGTCGTAATTCGGGATATGAAAGTCTTCAAGTATGGCGCTATCAACATTATGGATTGGATATCCTCAGAGATGGATTCCATCCGGATCGAGAACGTAGTAACTGATGAAGTAATCTTTTATGCCATGAATATCATATCCGGAACAATCAGCAACTCCCGATTTGAGAATCTGAGATCAACATTCTCGACCTCAGATCCGGTTTTTACTGGTTTGGCCATGATCGATATCTGGGTTTCCGGAAGTCTCACCATGAAGAACAGCGTGTTCCGGGATTTTACGGTAGTGGACAATCAACCTACATTTCATATATCCAACAGGCGGGGCTATAGTGGAGGGCAGATAGTTGTTAATGTAAACAACTGCCTTTTCACCGGGCTCAGTACCAACGATCAAAGGGCTGTCATGTTCGCCACCAACAATCTTGGCAGTTACACAGTATCGAATTGCACCTTTTATGATAACTATGCCACGATAGCTCCAGTAGCCATCAATGGTCATGTAACGATGCGGAACAATGTGTTTTACAGCCCTGACGCGCTAAAGGAGATTCATGCTTATCATGTTCCCCCGAGCTATATGTTTTATAGCAAGCTGGATTTTGATTACAACCTGATTCGTGGAGGAGCCAACAGCATTAGTATGCCGGGTAATCTGAGTATCCTGGAATGGGGAAACTATAATACATCCCAGGAACCGGCATTCGCGAGCATTGATTCCACCGATCAGTTCTTTTTGCATCTAAGCCCTGCCTCTCCTTGCATCGATTCCGGAACTCCGGATATCTCAGGGCTGGGCCTGCCACCCTATGACCTGGCTGGAAACTGGAGAGTCTGGAACGGACGCATCGACATGGGCTGTTTTGAATTTGGCTCCGAGCCCTGGGTCACAAATGATGATCCGGTAGCTCCTGATCTGGGCCAGATCGCTCTGTTGCAGAACTATCCCAATCCCTTCAATCCTGCTACTACTTTATCTTTCTTTATCCCTGCCAGCATGCCCTGCAGATTGGATATCTTCAATATCCGCGGGCAAAG
This sequence comes from Candidatus Cloacimonadaceae bacterium, assembly GCA_030693415.1. Classification (NCBI taxonomy): domain Bacteria; kingdom Pseudomonadati; phylum Candidatus Cloacimonadota; class Cloacimonadia (SeqCode); order Cloacimonadales (SeqCode); family Cloacimonadaceae (SeqCode); species Cloacimonadaceae bacterium (SeqCode). The sequence goes on from JAUYAR010000129.1 coordinate 5,391, forward strand.
GGTCAAATCCCTTTTGAACGCGAACATGCTGGCTGGTAAACACTCGATCATCTGGAATGGAGATGATGATAACGGCAGATACGTGACATCCGGGGTTTATTTCTACAGACTGGTCACACCCAATGGCAGCAAATCAGCAAAGATGCTGTTGGTGAAATAGTGGTGAACGGGTGAAATGTTTGGTCGAATGCCGCTTCGCTTCTCTTGCCTGGAGATGAGGGACGAGATGCCTGTCTGCCCCAATAGCATCATGAGCCATTTCAATCGATCTGATATGTTGATCCCAGTATACCGAAGCGGAAGCCAGTCCTCTGGATGAGCCATGCTCAATCCAGCCGGAAAGATCGCCGACTATAAGCTCATATGTAGTGCTGTTTAATGCTATCTGAATACCTGTACTATCCGCAGTGATGTTACCATCCAGAACCTGCTGTTACCTTTGAATTTAATGTATCAGATATTCACCGCTCAGCACACGATTAAAATGTCTTATCCCACTTTCTGCAAGTATGTGGGTCAGATAGACGGAAACGCAGTAGTTAAGCAAGCCCGGACAATAT
>JAUYAR010000130.1 GCA_030693415.1 Candidatus Cloacimonadaceae bacterium
GCTCATCCTCGCTTATATCCAATGGACCGATATGCAATAAAACATTGAGACGGGGACCATTGTCCGTGTTGACGGACTCAACCAGCTGGTAGTAAACGCTTGTGCTACCGGTTCTTTTGCTTGTTACTGTCTTTCTTCTAAAAAACATGGCTCTACAAAAAAAACAGTAGCAAAAGATGTCAAGCCTTTAATTCGCCTCGTAGTTCTATTTTTGGACACTATGAGGACATTTTCAGCAATTTCGTTGTATATTTATCAATAACTTACGATTCAAATATGGGATTTTTCAAGTTTTTTTTGCTCAACTTCGGCCAAGAGAACGCGCAGCATGCCGATGCTGCGGAGAAGCCTGCAAACAGCTAACCTGCAACGACTTAATACATGCGCGTATCATTGGGATTACAAAATAGTCTCATGGGAGCATTTTCCTCTATAGCTCAAGAATTGTCTTGACAGTTAATGCTGTTTGGTTTGGATGGAGGTATATATTCGTTTCCGGCATTTAGCGTGGATTATTATCTTAAATACATAGCGTTTGAGCCATTAAGGAGGAACAATGGTTTTGAGGAAGAGCGTGCTTGTCATTTTGATGGGCATCATGATCGTCTGTCTTTCTGCAGTCACCTATGACGAGCTGGAGAAGATGGTCTTATATTTTAAGGCCGATGACAATGTCATGACCAATCAGCAGATCAATGAGGAGTTTGGCATGTTCATCGCCGGCAATCAGGATCTCGTGGAACTTGAGAATGCCCATGATTTGTGGCTATCCTTTGATCTTGACGCGGTGCGGGAATTCGTGGAAGATAGGCATCAGAAGAATCCGTTAGATTTCAAATATCGCTGGCTGAACCTTTATCTCATCGAGGATCCTTTTTCCCGCATCAATCAAGCCAGGGAGCTTATCCGAGATCACGGCAGCCAAAGCCAGGGCTATAAAGTTCTCACAACAACCTATTTAACAAACTATCCCTTTGCCATGTTTTTCGCTGATCCAGCTCTCGCAGAAGCAGCGCTCAAGGGTGATCTTGATCTTTTTATCACCTATGGGGAACTCTTCAAGGAAGACGCTTATGCGTTGCTGGCGCGGATTTTCTATCACATGGAAAAGAGGGAACTGAGGTTAGCCAAAAAAGCTCTTTCCGAAGCCGCGGATCGTGGAGCAATCTGGCTAATGGAGATCGATTTCAGCCGCGTCGTTCCGATCGACAAGTATCACGAATTGATGCGCCACTATGTGGAACTGCTGATTGCAAATAAAGAGCTTGAAGACCGCGATTTCAAGATCCAGCAAGCCGCCGAATACCTTGTGAACTATTATTTCGAGACCTTGAAAGACTACCCTGCCCTGATCGAACTGATGGGAAATGAATCTGCCTTCGCTAAAAGCTATTATTTCCGTTATGTGCTGGTTTCCTCTTACTATTATCTGCAAGATTATAGCAGCCCCCTTTCGCTCATTGCGGACGCGAAAAACTTTGCTGACAGCAAAGCCTTCCAGGACGTCTGGATCAATTTTGATGCCCAAAACGCCGCAGCGGTCTATGGTGCCATTCTTTCCGGGAAACTCCACGAACCGATCAACCGTTATCTCTATATCCGCCTTATCCAAGACGACGAAAAGCGCCTAGACGAGATCCGCAAATTGGTGCGCAGCATGCCCAAGGAAAAATATGCTTATCAACTGCTCAGCGAGCATTACTGGAGATATTTCAGCAATGCTGATGTCAACGATCCAAACCGCTCCGTCGCACTGACAAACTTCCAGAAAGATAAAAACCTGCTGGATATCTATTATATCCGGTTTGTCGATGACGTGGATGCCCTGCGTGCATACTTGCTCACCAACATTCTGCAAAAACGCGATTTGCGCGCAGGGCAAACCTTCCAAAAACTGCTTGATAAGGTCATCACTCACCCTGAGATCAAGGCAATCGACAAGGTCGTGGCAGATACGAAAAACACCAATCTGCTCATGATGCTCAAGGAGTTCTATCTGCGGCAAGGCGTCGAAGGCGGTTTCTTCGAGAGACAGGACTTGGAGAAAAACGTAGTCCTCGCTTTTTGTGATGCACTGTATAGCTTTGGCCACGGCGATCTGTTAGTTTCCGAGTTGGAAGCCAATCCGGAGTGGTGGAATTATCCCGAGCTTCAATACTTGATGGTCAATTTCTACTACTATCAAAACGACTTTCAAGAGACCATTCGGGTGCTCACTTTCATGGTGCAGCAAGGAAACATCGGCAGCACCGTGCTAAAAAGCATGGAAGGAAACCCAATCACCGGGCATCCCGATTGGGCGGGCTTGATCAAAAATGCCGAAACCATGCCCGATCCGGATCTGGAAGATGAAACTTACGAAGACATACAACCCTATGATCCCACTTTTGACGAAGGAATCGAGCTCGAACCGGAACTTAATCAAACCGGGGCTATCGATTCCAACGAGGAAGATGTGATTGGGGAAGAGGTTACCCAAGCTACAGATGATGTTGAACGCTACAAATCCGGTATCGTCGGCAAGCCCGCGCCGGACTGGTTGCTGAAAAACCTCAAAGGCTATGAGATCGCGCTTTCGGATTATCCTGGATCAACGATCATCTTGGATTTTTGGGCTTCCTGGTGCGGTCCCTGTCTCAGTGCCATGCCGCTTTTGGATGAATGGGTCAAAAACGATATGCCGGAAAACGTGCTCGTCTTTTCCATCAACGTTTGGGAGGACGATCCCCTGGACGCAATCGATTACTGGAATGAAAATGACTTTGAGATGACCATGCTCTTTGGCGATGACGATCTCGCCGAAGCCTATCAATTTCCTGGAATCCCCTATATCTGCGTGATCGACAAGGACGGAATTGTTCGCTTTGAAGAGCTGGGCTACAGCAATTCACTGAAAGCATTGCTCAATTCCTGGATGCGGGAGCTGGAGCGATGATGTAGCGCAGCATGCCGATGCTGCGGTAACGATCGCCTTTGAAAGGTTTCCCTTCGTAGCATCGGCATGCTGCGCTACAGGCAAGAAAAACCGCGCTGCAATTTTGCGCTTGACACGATTCCGACCTCCAGTAATATGAGATTATGAGAAAAATAGCGATACTGCTCAGCGTGCTGATCCTGCTTTCCGCCTGTGATCTCTTTCGTCTGCGGGATTCAGAGCCGCCAACCAAACCTCCGCCGTGGAACAGTCTGACCACGACATGGGAGAAGTGTCTGGAAAATATACAGTTTTGCTATCTCGATTCCCGCAATGTGGTGAAATATTCTGGGCTCTTCACCGATGCCTACCGCTTTTATTTCTCCGCGCAGGATATAAATGATTTCAACATCAATCTGAATTGGAACCGCGCCAACGAACAGGACATGCTGATCAATCTGCACAGTCGGTGCGACAGCATCGGTCTCGAGCTGGAAACGCTTCCCGGTCAGAATGACGAGATTGGAGCAAATGTAGCGAAAGTCTATCGTAAATACATCTTGAAACTCTATAGAGCCGACAGCGCTGATCCACAGGTCTTTTCCGGTAATTTCGAGCTGCATATCGCCAGGGAATTTGGCAACTGGTACATCGCCAGGTGGTATGATTATCGCAGCTATGCGACACCCACTTGGGGGAAGGTGAAATATGATTTCTCGCAATAGGATTTTGACCATCGGCACTTTGTTGCTAACGCTTGTCCTTATGAGTTGTCGGAATCCTTTTCGCCCGCCGATGATCGATAATTCAAACGACCAGATCCGCAACCGCACTCCGGTGGAGGTGCTGCAAAATCTTGAGCGCAGCTACCGCGAACGCAACATCAACACCTACAAGAGCTTGCTGGCTCCGGATTTCCGTTTTGAACTGATTTCCAGTGAGATCAACCTGATCGGCATCGACGTCAACAACGACGGCATCCGCGATTCCTGGTGGGGCTTTGAGGAAGAAGTGAGTTTCACCAACAACCTCTTTAACCAAGGCTCCTCGGATGGCTTGTACCCCTCGCCGGACGAACTCTCTTTGCGTCTGCAGATCCCCCCTGAGGAAAACTGGGAAATTGATCCCGAGATTGGCCATGAAAACTGGATTGTGATCCCCTGCAGGTTTGATCTGTCCTTGTTATACCGCTCATCCAATTCCTCGTTCGCTGCCAGCGGAGTGGCGCGCTTCTATCTTCGCCCTTCCGGAAATCGTTGGTATATAGCCATTTGGAGAGACGAATCGAATCTCTGAACCGTCGCATTCTGACGGTCGACTATGGGAGCGCACGGATCGGAATCGCCATGAGCGATCCACTAAGGATCTTTGCCAAACCGTTTAAAGTATTGGAAAATAGAGGTTTCAAGGCACTTTTGCAGGAACTGAAACAGCTCGTGGCAATCCATGAAGTAGGGCTCGTCATTCTCGGTATGCCTTATGCCATCGATGGTGGAAATACCGCCAAGACCATAGAAATACATAACTTATATGCCAAGCTCAAGCATAAGCTCGGCGTTCCGGTCATCACCTGGGACGAGCGCTACAGCACATCAGACGCCATTGCCGAATTGAAGATGATGGGGCTCAGCCTGGAGGAATCAAAAAAACTGCGCGACGCGATGGCAGCCTGCCTGATCCTGAAAAGCTATCTGGATGGAACCAATCAATAAAGATCACGGACAACTCCCAATTCTCAATTTCCGATTCTCCATAGTCTTGAAATATCTACTGCTTGGAATCGTTTTAGCGCTGCTGATCGGAGTGGTGAACATCGCATGGCTGGTCTTTTCACCCTTGGCATCGGAACAAATGGTGCTGAAAGTGGCGCCGGGAGACAATGCCAGAGCGATCGCCACCAAGCTTTTTGACAATGGAATTATCCGCAGCCGCAGGATGTTTATACTGATGGCAAAGCTGCGCGGCACCGATCGCAAACTGCATGCCGGCGCCTATAGTTTTGGCGGATACTATGATCTCAATCAGACGATCGCGCTTTTGGAACAAGGTAACACGGAATCGATCCGCATCACTTTCCCCGAGGGGATGTCGCTTTACAAGACACTCAAGCGCATCGAGCGCAGCGGTTTGGCAAGCTATGACAGTCTCTATATCGCAGCCACGGACACCGCTTTCGTCTATCGGCTTACAGGTTTCAAAGCCGAGTCCCTGGAAGGGTTCCTCTTTCCGGATACCTACCGTTTCGGCATCGGCAGCAGCGTGGAAAGCATCCTGAGCGCTCAAGTGCAGGAGTTTTTTGGTCAACTGAACAAAGCCGGCATCGATCCAATACAGACCAAGGATTTCTACCGCGTGCTCACCCTGGCATCGATCGTGGAAAAGGAAAGCGCGCATCCCGATGAAAGAGTCATCATTGCCGGAGTTTTTCTCAATCGAATGAAGATCAACATGCGCCTTGAATCCTGTCCCACAGTGGACTACATTCTTGAACGGCGCGGGGTCAAACGCGAAGTGCTCACTCAAATGGATATCAATACACCTTCACCTTATAACACATATCTGAAAGGCGGATTGCCTCCCTCTCCGATTTGCAATCCCTCATTGGAAGCGATCCGGGCGGTACTGAAACCGGCAAAGTCCAGCTATCTCTATTTCGTCTCCAACCGCGAAGGACGCAACGACTTTTCATCCTCCTATGCCGAGCATTTGAGGAAAAAACACATCTATAACCGCAAACGGTGAGGGTGAATCGATCGCTGGTTATGGCGGAATGTCTTTCTCACAAGGCCTTTGGGCGAGACCGGCAAAGAAAGTAGTTGACAAAAAGAGACCCCTCGGATTGAAGGATTAAACTTTGCGTGGAGGATTAGTCCTAACTGGTAAGGCAGCGGTCTTGAAAACCGCCGGGTTCTGCCCATGGGGGTTCGAATCCCTCATCCTCCGCCAGCAAATAGAGTAATAAGCATGATGCGGGTTAAAGTCCTGCAAAAGATATAGATACAGCGAGATGAAAATTGGGAATTTTCAATTCTCAATTACTATAGTGTGTTCCCAAATTGGGGAGAGGTGGCCGAGCCGGTTGAAGGCGCACGCCTGCTAAGCGTGTGTAGGTCAAAAGCCTACCGAGGGTTCGAATCCCTCCCTCTCCGCCACTTGTATAAAAAATGCTGGGCAGTCGCCAAGCGGTAAGGCAGCAGGTTTTGGTCCTGCCATACGGGGGTTCGAATCCTCCCTGCCCAGCCATCATTTTTTTAGTTCTTGCTGGGATGTCGTCTAACGGTAGGACAGCGGACTCTGGCTCCGTACGTGGGGGTTCAAATCCTCCCATCCCAGCCAGTTATGCAAAAGAAGCTCAGGTCAATTGACCTGAGCTTCTTTCTGGAGTTTGGGCATTTTCTATAGCTGCTGAAGAAATAGCTTGACATACATACCCGCATAAATAGTATGGTTTCCAAACTAACTTAAGGAGTATGCCATGAAAGACAATGATATCAAGCAAGCAATCTTAGAGGTTGAGG
>JAUYAR010000131.1 GCA_030693415.1 Candidatus Cloacimonadaceae bacterium
CCATTTAGTGTATGAATCCATGGTCTGAAATCATGCCTGATTGGCAAGGTGGCTCTCACCTTCGGAACGAGTGGCTCTATTATTCGGAGGGGTGGCTCTAATTCTGCGGACTAATGGCTCTATCTTATCAGATTATTCACACTTGGGCTTCTTCTTTCAAAGCAAAACAAGCAACTTGATGCAATAGAACTTTTAAAGGAATTTATTAAAGATCACCCAGATAACATTGTTGCTAGGCATAATATGGCTTGTTTCTACTTAGAAACCTGTCAGTATGAAAAAGCTTTCATGAATACTAATGCAGTGTTAGAAGTAGATCCGAGTTTTGCAGAAGGTTGGTCATTTATTGGTCATTTGTATCTCATAAAAAGAGATCTAATCCGAGCAGAATTCTATATTAATAAATCTCTTAGCATTATTGATAATTACTCAGCTCATATCACGATGGGTCATTTACGATACTTGAAGGGAGATGAAGATTTTCTGAGGTCTTACATTACGGCATATCTGTTGGATGAAGATCATTTTGAGTACTTTGATGCTGTTAGAAGAGAATTGATTCAGTTGCTTGACAGTAAAGAAGCAAAACAGGTCTTCGATATGATTAAGAAAGCAATCAATGCTGATGCTTATAAATCTCAGCGGTTAACTACAAGAAAAACTACGAAGTAAGAAGCGTCGGGATTCAATAAATTACCAAAGTTGTCGTCCTACATTTCCAATGAAATGGTGGGAAGGGAGTATGTGCTCCGGATACACCGATCGGTTCATCATTGTTGTTATAGACTATCTGATCATTACTCACCCATGGTGCGAGGGCTTTGATGTAGTCTCTGGCATCGTCCAGGTTGTTTGACTTAGTATCCAGAGCCATCAGATTATCCATCACCTCCGTCGCATCGTTAAGGGGATAGGCTTTATCTTGGGCAGCCAATGCCAGGCAGATGTCACTGGTGCGGTCATCGAGGATGACTACGAGTTTATAATACTTTGCCTGGGCTTTCTTGTAGCCTTGTAATCTCCCGAATTCCCGTATCCGGAGAGCCGTATGCTCAGCCAGACCCTGCCAGTAAACTTGGGATTTCTCTCCAATGTCGCTAAACTGCTGTTTTAATGTATCTGTCAGCATTTCCTTAGTGTATCCCTGTTCTATGGCTTTGGAAAGCACATCAGCGAAGTTTTGACGTATATCAGCCTCAAAATGATTTCCGAGCCAGAAGATTTGCTGTTTCTGGATGGTGGATGATAAGTGCTGATCTTCGATGCCCCATAGTCCGATGGATGTCTTGACTGGTGCCTGGACTTGCGTATCCCGGAGTCCGAGCCTGATACAGCGGTCGATATAGGCTTTGGTTGGCTCGTTTACTTGGGAGGCAAAGTCATCTCCCAGTTGCGTATTGATGATGTCCATCAGCTTGTCTATCTGGGTCTTGCTGACCTTTTCGCTTCTCGGCATGTCACTCAACATCTGGATAGCTAAGTAAGCTGCATCCTTGACTTCAGTCTTCCAGGCATTGTTTAAGACCCGGTAATACTCCAGCATAATCTGATCATAATACTGCATCAGAAGCTGAACCTCCGGACCCGGACTCTGTTTCTCCCAATGTCATACTCAGAGAAGCGTTCCAGGCATCCGGCTAAGGCATCACAGCCATCAATATAGCCATCAGGATAGGTAAGGAACTGACTTATTAGGGTGGGTGTATCCTGTCCGTCCGGAAAGAGTATCTTGGCTGTCTCGATGCTGGTCTCAGTTCTCTCTATCCGCAGGTTCTTGTTTTCCTTGTTATCAATGCGCTTGATTCTGTGGGAGATAGGATTAAGGTTATTATCCTTAGCCCACCTGTCAAAGTCGGCAAGGATACGTGCCTGTCCATAACTGGTCTCGATGGCAGAGCGGAACTTGGCTTTATAGATAGATTCCAGTTCCTGATAGGTGTCATGGTAATACCTGAAGAACTTGGTATTCTCAGTCTGTCTTATCCAGACATGGATTACATAAAAGCGATTGCCATCATAACCGATGGAGATGATAGCCTTGAAGCAGCCCTTCTCTCCCCATGCCGGGTCAGCATACATCCAGACCCGCTTCATTAGACTGGGAGCAGGCAGGTTTCTGTACTTAGTGAACCACTGGTGCTTGAAGATATTGCCTTCGATAACAGGCTGTCCAAGCATCTCTCTTTGGTAACCGGTACTGCCGAACTTGGCTCGCAGGTTTGGTAGTGTACTTGTAGGGTATTGCTCTTCCCAAGCAGAGCTACCGTCGGGATTCTCCAAAGGAAAGCGCATAATAGCTCTCTGGTGGCATTTTAAGACTGGTTTAAGAGCAATATCCAAGTCTATGTTATCTGCCTTTAAATCGTCTATTATGAGTTGCTGGAATTGACAGATAGCATAATTCGGATGCACGAGGTTACCGAGCCAGATTACTTTGCCTGTTCCTTCCGGTGCCAAGGCTCCTGCCAACTCCTGAGTAATCTTGTCCATGCGTCTCTTGCCGATGGACTGGTTACCCATGTTCTCTTCTTTGTCGATATCATCACAGACAATCAGTCCGGGTCGTTTGGCTGTCTTGGGATTAAGGGTTCCACGATGCGATTGCTTAATGCTCCTGGCTCTGATACGGGTCTTGTTCTTCAGATAGAAGTCGAGGTCAAAAGAGTCCACAGGCTGCAGCTCAGGATAGTCACCAAGCAATCGTCTATTGTTGGTCAGTTCATGCAGTGTGAAAGCAGTGCGTTCCTGTGAAAGGTCAACATCGGCAGCCGTATGGATTACATACTTCTCGCCTTTGATAATCTTCCAGATTGGATAGACAACTCCCATCAGTACCGTTTTGCCCAGTCCACGAAAACCTGTGATTCCGATGATACCCTCAGAGTTCTGGGTCTCATCGAACATAGTCTCATGAACTGGGCAAAAGGGTAAGACAAAGACATGAGGAAAGTAAGTCCGGCAGAAGAAGGAGAAAGCAGCCCAGTCATCTCCCATGGTGCGGGTGATGCGTTCAGCCTTGGCATCAGGATTATCGTCTATAAAAGGCAAAACGGAGATCGTTTTTGATGCGATCTCCGCCAGTGCCTTGTTATGCCTTTGAATAAACTTCTTAGACATAACCGTGGTCTGTAGGCTGTAGGTAGTTCGGGTAGTGCAGAGCCGGAGGCGACGGCTCCGCTTGGCCTGTTGGTTTTGGAGGGTAGGCAGGATCTGTAGGCTTTATGTAGGACGGAGGAAGGTATTTATCCATTTCTAACTCTCAGGTAATCGGCAAGATCTAAGACTATGCCTTGGAACTGTTTCAGCAGTGTCTCATGCCCTTTCTCGATCATGAAGTCGGTAACCTGATCCAGGAAGCGTACGATGTAATCATTCAGTTCTTTTGCAGGTTCGCTGTCCTTCTGATTCTGTTTGATGAGTGAGACAAGGCTTTGCAGAGCCGTATCTGCCGGGTTCTTGGCATACTCTCTAAGCGCTTGAATAAGAGCTTTCTTGCGGGCTAAGCTGATCTCGTGGTCAAGCTTGCGCTCTTCTTTGAATAGCTCATCCCATTTGCCGGACTTGATCCACTTGCGGACGGTGATGTCCGATACTCCGAAGATCACCGCCAACTCAGTGGGATCGGTGTTACCATTGAGGTAAGTAGCCTTGCAGTTGTCCCGCTTGATGCGGAACTCCAGTGCATTACTCATATTCGGGGCGAACCTTATGCTTAAGAAGGTAAGCATTTAAGTCGCTGCCTTTGCAGCGGAGCTGTCCGTTCTCTGCGGTGCGGAAGGCAGGCAGAGGATCTGGGATGTCTCTGATCCAGCGGTAAACACTGGAGCGATCGACCCTGAGCACATCGGCTATCTCATCAGTCCGGTAGTTGCGGTCATCATTAAAAACATTCATCGTTTCTATTACCTCGGC
>JAUYAR010000132.1 GCA_030693415.1 Candidatus Cloacimonadaceae bacterium
GAAGCAGCCGAAATATTCAGACTCCTCAACATCAACGTCAGTAAACACCAATACTACTCAATTCGAAAGTAGTGCCCAAAATGAAAACCTTCCCGTCTATTTTTCAATTACTTAGGCACTACTTTGCGAAACTTGGGCTAAAAAAAGGAGCAGACATGTATAGATTTGGCATCAGCTACTACATCATGGACGGACCCAACCGCATTCCCCTAACCGGAGTGACCATCAGACTGGTCAGACCCGGCGCAACCTTTGCCAGTGGCATCAAGGTCGATGAGAATCCATCCGACTCAGGCTATTACGAAACAGATACCCTCAGAGAGCAGGATTGGGGCTTCTATGAGATCTGGGATGACAAGGCCAACCCCAACGGTTCATTCTCCGGAAAGACCTGCACCGTCGGCAAGCTTGATGCCAGGGGTATCCAGAACAGCGCCATCTACACCAATCACGTCCTCAACGAATCCGTTACCGCTGATAAACTTGCCAATGATTGTATAGAGAAAAGGCATCTCAAGAACGAAACTATCCCTCTAACCAAGCTGATCTATGAAATCCAAAACCAGAACAAAGGAGTGGGAGTACCCAGTCAGCTGACGCCTCCGGACATCACTCGTGACCTGTCTGTCAACCATAAATTAGATAGAGAATACAATACCCTACCTCAAGTTATCCTTACCAACCAATGCGACTGCTTTCTGTATATTGCAGATATCAGACTCGATGGCAGGCATGTAACGGTAGTCATCGGCATCAGCCAGCGCTGGTCAGCTCCTGAGCTAAAATACAACATTCTTGCGCTCAGTGTCGATTAGCGAAACACCGATGCTTACGCTGGCAAGTCTCTATTGGTAGGAGCATGCAAGAATAAGTGAGCTAATTTGCAAGAATGGTGAGCTTTCTTGCAAGATTGGTGACCCTCGGCCTACAGACGTAACAGCCAAAATTGCGTCTGTAGGCGAAGCTGTCTCTAAATAAAAATGTGGCATGCAAGAATGGTGAGCTTGCGTGCAAGATTAAATGACTCTTTACATAAGGCTGGTTTAAAAAATGGGGGAATGACACATCGATAATTCTCTTGACAGCCGGAGCATGTATAAATAATGTTGTAATATCCTTAAACAAGGAGGAAAATCAGTGAAAAAGCTGTGTTTTTTATTAGTGGCGTTGCTGCCATTACTGCTTTTTTCCCAGAGCCAGAATGACGATGACATGTTCCCCGGGGATGGACAGGGAAATGAAGTCTATGGCACTGTGGATAGCCCTGAATATGGCATGAGTGGAGTGGTCGGCTCGATCACTATTGATGGCAACACCTATTCTCAGATCCGGTTGATGCCGGAACTGGCGATCTGGAAGTTTGGTTTTGGGCTGGACATCGATCTTTTGATCGACAGCACCGGCAAAGTCCGCAAGGATGATTGGGACGAGTGGGATGACATCGCACGCAAGATTCTCTATATCCGTTTTGCAGACCGCTATTCCCCCTTATATTTCAAAGTAGGTTCGATTCCAAATTACACCCTTGCGCATGGGTTGATCTTCGACGGCTTTTCAAACATGCTGCGCTATCCTGTGGAAAAGAACATCGGCGGATATGTCGGCATCAATACTCCATTATCCGGCTTTGGGTTCGAAGTCTATACCCATGATATCTACAAAAACGAGATCCTTGCCGGAAGGACTTTTGTGAAACCGCTCGATATTCTCGATATGGGGCTCCTCAGCAATCTGAAAGTGGGCGTAAACGTAGGCGTGGACCGCAATCAATACGGAAAATATCCAGATTCCGACGGCGACGGCTATCCAGACGTTTATGACAAATTTCCCCACGATCGGCAGAAATGGTTGGACAGCGATGATGACGGGCTTGCCGACAGTGAAGATATCGATCTTAACGGAAACAGCATCCTCGATCATCCTGATCTGAATCCCTATGTCAATATGATGTTTCCGGATATTCTGATAGAGTATCCGAACTATTCTTTCGACATTGATGTCCATCCCGATATCGCCGAGCAATATCTTGATACCAAGCCGTTGTGGGTCTATAGCATGGATTATGACCTGCCGTTTTATGAAAGCGAATCCCTGCGCCTGAACCACTACGCGGAATATGCCACGATCAAGGATCACGGTCAGGGATTGATCTTTCCAGGTTTCGGTGCAAAGTTCTTTATCTTTGATGCCAAGCTGGAATTCCGCAATTTTGGCGCCAATTTCCTGCCCGGTTATTTCAACAATCTCTATGAGGAACAGCGCTGTGAGGTTGTTTATAGCCCCCCGAACGAGGTTTCGGGACGCCGGGTATATTCTCTGAGCACCAAGGACAGCAGCCTGGAAGGGATATCTCCCACAATGGGTTGGTTTGGATCTGTCCGTGCCAATCTTGGAAATATCGTCGTGTTCAAATTGGCATACCAGGACATGTACGGCAAGGATAACAGCACCGGAAAGTCTCTTTGGGCAAAAGCTTCACTCTCCCCAGACTTGGTTCCGAAATTGCAGGAAGCCTCCATCTATTATGCCCAGGTAAACGTCCCATGGATCAATTACCTCCAGCCGCGAAACCACTCCGCTCAAGTGGTGGGGAGATTGGCTTACGGCATCTCGGACAATGCCAATCTGGTGGGAAAATACTCCGAGCGCTATACCGATCTCAATGACGACGGCATCATCAGCGGCAAGGATGAGATCGTCGAAATGCTGAGCTTTGGAGTGGAATTTAAGTTCTGAACTTTGTAGCGCAGCATGCCGATCCTGCGGGGGAAATTAACCTGTCAAACAGAGCCATCGCCTCCGCAGCATCGGCATGCTGCGCTACAGCTTTATCAAAATGCGTCCGGAGGTGATTTCCGGACGCATTATTATCTGGCTTTGGAAGTTTAGAATGAAGTCTTGTCCACAAAGTTGAAATTGTCGATCAACATGGTGGGCAGCATCACTTCGCTATCCACGATCTCGCTTTTTCCCATTGCGAGAATGCGCCTTGTGGCGTCGTGGGGGATTTCGTTGAAACGGAGGTTATTGACGGCGTGTTTGATCTCGCCGTTTTCGAAGTAGAGCACACCATCGCGAGTCATTCCGGTGAGTTCGCCGGCTTTCATATCGACGGGGCGGATATACCACAAGCGATTGACGATCAGTCCCTTGGGCACCATCTTCATCATCTCCTGCTCCGTGTTCTCTCCTCCGGGAATATAGAGATTGAACATCGAGGAGGGCGTCAGGTTTTTCATCATTGCCCAATATCTGCGAGTTGGCATGTTTTCCACCACGCCGTTTCTGACCCAGTGGGTTTCCTTGGAAACGATTGAATCCCGTGAGAAGGGATCGCAGATGATGTCCGGATTGGCTAACGTGGACAGCATCGTGAATTTCTCCCCGAGGAACTGCTTTCCGAGTTGATCGGTGAAGGCTGTGAGCCCTTCGTCCGCCTCACGGCGATACATCATCCAACCCAAATACATCAGAAATTCCCAGACCGCCGGAGGACGAAAGATCACCGGAATGCGGCAGGGATCGAAGTCCTGAGGTGATTTGAGCGCTTTGATCTGAGAATTGAGCTGTTCCAATTCCTTGTTCAGATCAAACTTGGCATAATCCTTTGAAGTAAAGGAGACCTTGGTTTCGGTATGTTCCTTTTTGATCGTCATCGAATGACCAAAATTGGTGTATTCCTTGTACCCGCAAAAGCCGTTTTTGGTGGCGGTAAACATGCAGGGATGGTGTTTTTCGGTCATGCCGGAAACTGTTGCATCCTGCTTTGTCGCGTTGGCGATCGAGCTTTTGATGATCTCCACCATCTCTTCCGGAGCCAGATTCAGGCTGGCGTCGGAGGTGTTTTGCACTTCCGGAATCGCTTCAAAGGAAGCGCTTTCCACATATTCGGGATCTGGCTGATTCAGCTTTGCCATGTCCTCAGCTTGTTTGATCATTGCGGAAAGAGCAGCCTCGTCCGTTTGGTTGACGGAACTGACCCCGGTTCTATTTCCGAAAGCGACCGAGAGGTTGATCATCAGAGTCGTTCCGGCAATATGCTGAGTGATGGCGTTTTGGGCAAAGCGCGTCTCGTGGCTGTCTCCGGAATGAATGTTCAGAGTCCAGTCATCGGCGCTGACGTGCTGTTTGACAAACGCGGCGATCTGTTCAAATCTCGCTTTCATTGTGAACCTCCCACTCTGATATTTCTAAATCGCGCGGGTGCGGAACCGTGGGTCATCCTGCCCGTTTGGTTGGGCTGCCCCTTGCCACAATTGACCACGCCGAAGGGTTGCCAATAGCGTTTGTCGCAGATGGCATCGCAGCTGTTCCAAAATTCCGGATTGCTGGATTTGTAAAGCACTTTCTTGAGTGGACGCGTGAGTTTGCCGTTCTTGATCTCCCAAAAGAAATCTCCGCCAAACTGGAAATTGACTCGATGCTGGTCGATGCTGAAACTGCCGCGCCCTTCGATATAAACCCCATCTTCGGTGTCGTTTATCAATTGCGCGGGAGTAAGCTCTTCCGTCCCGGGAAGCAAATAGAGATTGGGGATGCGGTTGATCGGTTGATTGAAATAGTGGGTGGCGCGATTGCAACCCCGGCTTTGTGATAGACCGATCTGCGGAGCGGTTTCCCTGGTTGTTCCATATTCGTTCAGGATTCCGTCCTTGATGATATACCATTTTTGGCCTTGAACGCCGTCATCGTCAAATCCAGCAGTGGCGAGTCCCTGATCCAATGTATTGTCTCCCATGAAGTTCACGATATCGCTGCCATACTTGTAATTGCCGAGTTTTTCCGGAGTGGCAAATGAGATACCGGCATAATCCGCTTCCCAACCCAAAACGCGATCGAGCTCCGTGGGATGACCAACGGATTCGTGCATGGTCAATCCCAGATGATTGGGATCGAGGATCAGGCTGCGACGCTGTTCTTCACCGAGGGTATCCGCTTTGACCTTGATGATCGCTTCTTCCGCAACTTGTTTGGCTTTTTCGGTGAGATTGAGCTCATCAATCCACTCCCAACCGGTGGCTCTTCCGCCAAGATCAAAAGTGCGGCTCTGGCTGTCTCCGTCCATCACAGCGGTTGCCTGGATCAAAGGATTTAGGTATTGGGTGGTGATGTCCAAACGCGTTCCGAGCGTGGAGGCAAAGAGCTTTTCATCCTTGGAAATAACCAGATAAAAGATCGCCTGGCGGATGCCTTCATAGCTCATCATCATGCGATTGGTTTCCAGCATCAGATCGACCTTGTCTTTGAGTGAAAGCTCAAGGGGATCGATCTTGACCGGAGTCCTGTAGGTGGCGATATAGCTGCGTTCAGGAGCCAAAACCAGTCCGGCGCCCTTTTTTGCTTTAGAAGACAGCAGCGCGATGCCCAAAGCACGTTTGACCGTGGCGGCAACGGCATCGTCGCTGAAAACGTCGGAGTGGGCAAAGCCCCAAGCTCCGTCTTTGAGGACACGGATGCCATATCCGTGCAATGTGGAAGTGGAGGTGTTTTTCAGGCTCAGGTTTTGCAGATAGATCATCTGATCCGTCGTCTTCTGAATCCTGATATCCGCGTAATCCGCTCCCAGAGCGTTCGCGGTGTTCATTGCGATGTCCAAATATTTCATTGAACCTCCTTATGCTAACTGATTGATTCTGTCGATAGGATGCAATTCCATGCCCCATTGATGACATTTTGGCAGGAAAAAGAGCTCCTGTTTGGGGATGGAAACACACTCTGTGTCGGTTTCAAGAGCCGGAATATATTCCCAGTACTGATCAAGCCCGGCTTTATATGCTTCCAGCAGTTTTGACGGAATGGCTTTGAGGATGATGGCGCTCCATTTCAGATAGGCACCTCTGCCGCTATCCGTGATGCGGATTACGGTATTGGGCTTCTTGCCTTTGTAGGATTTGCTGATCATCACGTAGCCGGCTTCCTCCAGCTTGGAAAGATGGGTCGCCAGATTTCCCCAGGTAAGACCGGTCAATTTCAACAGCTCGGTGGATTCCAAAGCCGGCGCTCCGAACAACAGATTGATCAGCATCAGGCGCGCCGGCGCGTGGATGAAAGCGTCCAATCCGTTAAGCTCGCGCGCGATGCCGACACAGTTTAGATTAAACATGGCAAGCTCCTTGTCGTTATTAGCATGCTGGATGATCATTCCACTGCCGGGTGCTTTGTGTTTCAAAGCACTTTCACTGTCAAGCTTTTTCTGCTTGAATGGGTGACTCTTCAGGTTTGAACGGGTTTGTTCACCAGTGCTCGCCAGAGATCCCAATTTGTTCCCGATAAGCCCTTCATCGTGGCTCAAGTCCATCAGCGGCTAAGACCAGAGCTACTGCAGCCTCGCAAAACACCCACTATTACAAGACTATATTCGTGTAATACACCCATTAGTACAAGACTATATTCGTGAAATCAGCAGATTTTGCTTGAAAAACTATATCGTATCCGAGCGGATGAAGCTCCTCAGTAATCGTCGCTACTTCCACCAGCCCTTTTTTTGGAGAAACCTCTACAACAGCGAAATCGACAATCTGGAAATCTACGAAAATAAGCTGGATGCCTATGAGATCAAATGGAATCCCAAGCGCAAACTAAAACCAAGCAGCTTTCTGCAGATCTATCCCAACGCTACGATAAGCAGAATAGACCCCACGAATTATCAGGAGTTTCTGGTTCGCCAACCGTAATGAAAGGGAATTGGATTCAGTGTCGAGGCTTCCGTCATTACGAAAGAAGCTGCGCTTACATGAAGCCTACAAACGACAAACAGGGCAAATCCGGCTAAGGCGGAAGCCGCTCCTGTAAGAGCTGTCATTAAGGCTGCTGAACTCCCGGGCTGTCACTAAGCAATCGACGGCACCGCTGTCCCACCTGAAGACGAAGAAATGAATCAAAAAACCTAAATCCGGTATCGGGTAAAATGACATCTTCCCCCTTAGCATTACGGTATCAATACGGACTCATTACGGACTAAGTCCGTATTGACTCCGTAATGCTCAGGAGAGAGGGCAGGGCATGCAGCACGTAATATATTGAGGGATAATGATATAGATTGTTTTGCCCAGGGGCATGACTTTACTCGGTTATTCGTTCGCCGACGGGGACGTCGGCGTTCCATGATTATGGATTTACCGACGTCCCCGTCGGTTCATGTCCGCAGGATAGATTACAGATTTGTGAAAGGGTAACAGATTTGTGGAGCGGTCACGAAATTGGTGGGGCTGTGATGTGTATCGCTATTTTCGCCTATGGGATAGAGCTCCTTCGTGTCGCCGACGGGGACGTCGGCGTTCGTGCGCCTGTGAGCGATACATATCAGACAGGTGAAAGTCCTGTTCAGAGCACCGTTAAAACTCTGTAGCCGAAGGTAACTGCGTCACCGTGAGGTGGGGTGGAGAGCAACTGG
>JAUYAR010000133.1 GCA_030693415.1 Candidatus Cloacimonadaceae bacterium
TCGGCGCAAATCAGACCGTTTTCGACATCCTCAATAACACGCATCTTAAAAGCCATGCTATAACGATTTACGGGCTTCTTTTCTTTCATTTTCTCTTCTCCTTAGAAGTTGATTTGGTGTCAACTTTTTTAGGACGGGACATCTTCCCCCTTTGCATTACGGAATCAATACGGACTCATTACGGACTAAGTCCGTATTGACTCCGTAATGCTAAGGGGGAATGTAGCGCAGCATGCCGATGCTGCGGAGGCGATAAGCTGGAAGAGATGAGTGATGAGATGAGGTTCAACCTTGAGCAGTCCGGAGGACGGTACGCGATATGGAATTACCGACGTCCCCGTCGGTTCCAACGCCACAACCCCATCAGTGGCTGCTGCGCATGAACCGACGGGGACGTCGGTAATTCCATATTCCACCCCAAAAAAAGCCCCGGGCACAATGTCCGGGGCTTGTATTATCTTTTCAGGCAGGATATATTACTGCATGAGGATCATCTTTTGGGTGGAGACGAAGCTCCCAGCCGTCATCCGATAGAAATAGATGCCGCTGGCAATGTTTTTGCCCGCATCGTCCTTTCCATTGAATACTACGCTATAGCGTCCGCTGTTGTGCTCTCTGTTCACCAGGGTGCGCACCAGCTGACCTTTGACGTTATAGATCCCGATGGAAACGGCTGAGGGGTCTTTGACCGCATAGCTGATCGTGGTTTCGGGATTGAAGGGATTGGGGAAGTTGCCGTTTAGCGCGGTTGCCGTCACGGGGACGATGTCATCCTCGTTTGAGGAGCCGGCGATGAGGATGAAATTGACGGTAGTAGTCTGATTGGCGGTGACCACCACGTTTTCAATCGTATGCGACACGAAGCCAGTGGCGGAGGCGGTGACGTTGTGAGTTCCAATCGGGATGACTATCGTGTAGGCACCGGCGTTGTTTGTGGTGGCTGTGAATCCGCTTGCGGTGACGGTAGCGCCGACAATCGGCGAGTTGTTTTGACGACGTACTACGCCTGAGATCATCCCGGTGATCATATCCTTGATCAGGACATTTGAGAATGAGGGGACAGAGGTGACTCCAGCGGTATAGACCGCTTTCACCGCCCAGCGGTAGGTGCCGTTTGGCAGGGTCAGCCAACCGCTATCGGCAAGGTTCAGCGCTGTGATCAATTGAGGAGTGAGCAGTGTCCAACTGGCTTCATTGGTTTCATGGGTCGCCAGCAGACGCCAGACCTTATATCCGGTAAGAACGCGGCTTGGGGATTGAGCATATCTCACTTCGTTGGCAAGCGGCAATCTGGGTTCGCTGCGCACACCGCCTATTTCCATTCTGCGGGAAGGATTGGTGGTGGCGATCGGAGAGCTGAGTTGGCCTGTGCCGGAGGCGGAGTGTGAAACAAGTTCTTCAGCGCGGAAACGGATGCCGGTCACAGCATTGCCGATGTAGATATTATCCATGAACCAAACATACCAGAGACCATCATTGGCAGGCGGGTCTTCGGCGTGGAAAGCGATCTTGATCTGCTGTCCGCCATAGGCAGCTAAACCGATGGAGATGGGAGAGGCATAGTAGTTCCAACCTCCGGTCTGGGTGCTGGCATCCCAAAGGGGTGTCCAAGTGCTTCCATTGTCCGCGGAGACCTTCACATAGTAATGATCACCGTTTGTGGAACCGAGGAAGACATAGGAATCGAACCTCAGATATGCCGAGGGCGGGCAATTGAAGGCTGGCGTGATCAACCATTCGTCCTGATGATCATAGCTCCACCACAAACCTGCTTGATGGGTTCCGTCGGTGGGGTTGGCGGGTTGTCCGCTCACGGTGATGGCGCCGAACCTGCACCAACTGGGGAATACTCCGGAAGCATTTATAGGCCCGGTGTTGGTTATGGTGCGTGTCCAATCCGTGGGCGGGAAGGTTGCGCTTTCGAAACTTTCGGTCACTTCGATGGCATTGGGATCCGGTTGCTGCCAGGTGACGTTGACCAGGGTGTTGATGTCATTGATCGCGGCAAGGACGGTATGAGGTGCGTATGCCACTTCGTTGAGAGTAATGCTGCCCATTGTGTGGTTGGTGGCGCCGACGTTGATAGTGCCGGTGGCGCTTGTGTAGCCAGGGCAAAGGATGGTGTATGCATACGCCTGGTTGGCATAGACGTTCGGGATGGTGAAGGCGCCGGTGGCAGTGGAATTTGCCGTGTAGTTGGCATAACCTACCAAATAGATGGCGGCTCCGGGAAGCCCCGCTCCGGTATCGCTGGCGAGGATCATGCCTTGCACAGAAACAGATGCCATCGGTTGCATGGTCACGTTGATAATCTCGGTTTCATCCTCTTCCAACACGAAGTTTTGGGTGAGAGTGACATAGCCGTATTTACTGAAACTGATGGTATAGTTTCCGGGCAGGACGTTTTGGAATTGATACTGTCCGGCGGCGTTGGTGGTGGCGGTCGCTCCGGTTTGAGTGATCGATACGGCGACTCCCGCGAGGGGTTGGTCACCGGCTCCAAGTACTGTTCCGTTTACGTGTCCCACTCCACCGGGGATGACCATGAAAGTGGTCATCGGGAATATACCGGTGACGGCTCCGACTGTTCCAGGATTGGCGGGATCATAGACGACAGTATCGGAAAAGATGTTGCGGGCGCGGTTGGTGCCCACGGTCTGGCTCTTGAATAAATCCGATGAACTAAAGTATCCAGCGTCCATGGGGCGGTTAAACAGCATCACCAGGTTTTCCCCGTTCAAATACAAATAGGGTTGGATGAAGGGGATGGTGATGGTGTTTTGTCCGCTGGGGTAATTGATGTTTCCGTCGAAAACCAAGGTGAGCTGAGTGGATGGAATAAAGCCGGCGGAAAGATTGGCTTGGGTGGTGGTTCCGATCCAAACCTTGGTGGGCTTGTTCGGCAGGTTGGTCAGGAAGTTGTTATATATCTGGATTCCAGTGATCTGACCCATGAAATTTCCCATCTCGGCTGGGTAATAGAGGGTCTGATACAAGCTGTTGCGATAGAACATATCAATCGGCATGCGGGCGGTTTGGGTTCCGGTGCCGATGGTGAAAGAAAAGACTCCGGCGGGGTTGACGAGGATGCTCAGGTTCTGGCTTTGATCGTTGGCAGTGTTCTGGTCGCCAACCAGGAAGACCCTGGCATAAATAACCATGGCTACGGCAGCGGCGGGGGTCCACTGAATCGGGATCTGCACCGTCTGGCCTGGGTTGATTGCAGTGCCGTCTGCTGTGGCAAGCTCTGTGCCGGTGGAATTGAATAGCTTCACGGTATATGTGGATTGAGGATTTGTGCCCCAGTTCAGGACGCTTGCAGTATAAGTGGAGGGCACTCCGACAGTGGGAGTCATGTTTCCGGTCAATGCAGAAACACCAAGATCGTTGGCGGCGATCAATTCGATGGTAACATTGTCCACATAAATCGTCTGACCTGCGGCTATGTTGCCGTGTTTGATCGCGATGTATCTGCCGGTTCCAGTGTAGCCGTTCAAGGGAGTAATGTATTCCGTCCAGACAGTGGGAGTCGTGACGCTCTGGATTTGAGTGAAGGTGGCGGCGTTCAGGGGATCGGTCATCACCCCGATCGATAAAGTATATGTAGCTGCCACGCCTTTGACCCAAAGTTTCATCCTGGTGGTGTTTACAGGTATTGTCTGAGCCAGAGGCGGGCCGACCAGAATAGTGTTTGGGCTGACGGGGCTGCCGTTATAGATGCGCACACAGTTTGGCGCGCTGTAGGGTGCGCTGGCGATGGTTACGACGGCAGGGGATGTCCCACCGGGAGAGATCAAAGCCGACCAGTCCAGTGGCAGAGCCGGTGCCGTCACTCCATCAAAAAGCTGCACATAAGGCAGAGTGTTGACAGTGGTGTCAATGCAGTTGCCGGTCAACGCCACAGTGCGGGGAAGGCGCAGGTTGTCCGTGATCGTGATCGTACCGGTGTGCGCTCCTGCGGTTGTGGGATTGTATCTGCCCACGAAAGTGATGCTTTGGCCGGTGGCCAGGCTGGCAGGCAAAGTTGGCAGGTTTTGCAGGGTGAAGAAAGGCGAGCCGGCGATCGAGATGCTGTTGATCGTCAAGGTGCCTCCGCCCACGTTCATCACCGTGAAGGTCTGGTTGTGGGTGGTATCCATGAGGACAGTGCCATAATCCTTGCTCGCGGGAGTCACGCTAAACATCGGATCGTTGCCAAGCGGGGTCATGTGGAAGCTCGTTTTGGCAAATTGACCGGTGATCGTTCCCACAGCTCCGGGATTGGCGGGATCATAGACGACAGTATCGGACTGGACATTGCGGGCGCGGTTGGTGCCGACGGTCTGGGCTCTGAACAGATCCGAAGAGCTGAAATAGCCTGCATCCATGGGGCGATTAAACATCACGACAAGGTTTCCACCGGTGAAGGGGAAGATGGTCTGCAACGGAATCAGGACTTCATTGTTGCCGCTGGGATAGTTCACATTACCGTCAAAGACAAGCGTCATCTGAGTGGAGGAAATCCACCCGGCGGACAGATCGGTTTGAGGGGTGGTGCCCATCCAGATTTTGGTGGGTTTGTTCGGCAAGTTCGTGAGGAAGAAATTGTAGAGCGTGATAGCGGTGATGTTTCCATACAAGCCGAGCTCGGTGGGGAAATAGAGAGTCTGGTTCAAACTGTTGCGATAGTACATATCAATCGGCATAAGGGCGGTCTGATCTCCGGCGCCGACCGTCACAACTATGACTCCGGGAGGCATGACCGAGATATTCAAGGGCGCGGTGATGTCGTTTGCAGGATTTTCATCACCGGCGAGAATTACTTTGCCGCGAAGGGCAGCGGGTCCCTCCACCGTTGGGGTCCAGGAAACCTGGATCTGGAGGGTCTGCCCGGCGGCAATGGTTGTGCCGGGGGTGCTGGCAAGCACGGTGTTGGCGGCATTGATCAGTTGGACGGTATAGGTGTTTTGCTGGTTTGAACCGCGATTATAGACGGTTACGGTATAGTTTGTGGGGTTGCCCACGGAGGGAGTCGTATTTCCGTTGATAGCGGTGGCGGCGAGGTCATTCTGCGCCGGCACGGGAGGCGTGAACACATACTTGTTTCCGGTGAGAAAAGGAACGTGGGTGCCATTGATCCCGGCGAATGCCACGGTTGAAGAATATGTCGCGGTGGGGGAAGCGGGAGTGATGCTCAGATAGTTACCTGCGACCGCTCCGGAGAGTCCGATGGAGGCAGTGGCGGAGGTGCCGGGTGCGTCCCCCATCGTTCCATAGACAAATTCGATCTTGTTTGTGCCCTGAAAGAGCTTGATCTGGAAATTGATCAGGTTCACCGGAGCAACACTATAATACCACTTTATGTTTTTAAACTGAATGGTCAGCACCTGATTGGGAGACGTGCCGCTCAGTTCAGAGGAAACGTTTCCGTCGGTATTGGTCATCAGGTCGTCCCAAAGCCCGCCCATGATCAGGGTCTGGGTGGCGAGCAAATTGGATAACGAGGCGGTGGAAGTAGGATTCAGGGTGATGAATCCGTTTGTATTCGCCCTGAATGTGGAGTAAATGATCTCATCATACATAAAATCGAATCCGATGTTGATCACGGGGGACATGGAATCATCGACGCCTGGTCCGTGAATCTGCGTGGGATTCGTAATTTCCGTATAGGTGGAAGTAGTTTGCTGGAACGAGTATTCCGACATCGCAGCAAAGCTTAGCGAGCAAAGCATTGTCAGAATCACAACGATTAGTGCATTCTTCATGTGGTCTCCTTGGTTTTTGTAATGATTATAGAAACGTTAACGCATCAGGGCTTGAGGTTTAGCCTCAAAATAAGCGCCGTGGCGCCAACACTTGATTAAAGAACTGTTTAGCCGGATATCTCTTAATTATATCGGCTCCCACATCTTGCATGTAAAAATGAAGCCAATTATACAAAAAAATTGCAAAGCGAAGGATTTAATGACGGATTAATGGCACTCCCCGCTCTTATTTTGGAGAAAGAGCAAAGCGAGGATAAAGTGGCGCATCAGCCATAAATGGCTGTATGGCGGGAGATAGCCCGTTTTTAGAGGATTATGGGGAATAGGAGCGGTCAGAGCGCTTTCTTTCCCACGGTGGCGATGTAGATGACAAATTCTTCGATGCCGTCAATATCGAGACACTCGTTCATCGCTTCATCGAGGTAAGCTCCGATCATGCATGCTCCTCCTCCGATCGCCTCTGCTGCGAGATGGATGTTTTGACCCACATGTCCCGCGTCCAGATATAGATAGCGGTAGCCGCGCTGTCCATAACGCCAGACTGTGCGATAGGGAACGGCGGAAAGGATGAGCGTGACGGGTGCCGTTTTGACCATTTCCTGCCGCATACAGGCTTCAAAGATGGCGTCCGCGGTGGCGGTTTTATCGTCCATCAACACCAAACAGTGTTTGACTGGATGATAATAGTAAAGACCTGCCTTGATGCCGGTGACTTCGGACACAAGAACATGGCACTCAAAGGGATGGCGCGCTCCGGCGGAGGGGACGTTGCGCAGTGTCATTTCCATCCGTTCATTGGAGCGGAAATCCCGCGCCCAGCAGCTTGACCAGAGGACGAAGGATAGCTCTTCCGCGGAAAGGGGAACGGATGCGTATTTGCGCAAGCTGCGGCGCTGTTCGATGGCTTGGCGCAGACTCATATCCGGGATGTCCAGTTTGCCGACCGCGGGCAACTGAATGATCTCCCCGCTCTTTACCTTGAGGGCGTCCGGACGCTCAATACCGCTTTCCTGATCGCTTTTTTCGCCGAAGAGATAGCGGGTGAGGCGAACGAAGTCGTTGCCGATGGATGCCGCTTTGGGGCGTTCGGATTCGATCTCGGAGAGCACCTGGCGCAAGCTGGATTCCAAAAAGTCATATTCCTCGGCGCTGATCTCCGCTTGTTTGAGTATCTCGTCCTTATCATAAGCTCTTGTCTTATAGTAGAGATAACCAAAGGTCTTCATGTCCATGGTCTTCCTCCGCTTTTACTTTTTAATAGCGCGGACGGGACAGCCGCGAAACTTGCCGATGCCCTCGATGCAGATTCCGCATTCGATGCACAGAGCGGGATCGATGACGGCTTTGCCCTTGACCATTTTTATCGCTGAAGTGGGACAGTTTCCCACACATAGCTTGCAGCCGATGCAACCTTTGGCGTCCACGTGGTATGTCGATGCTTCCGGACGCACCTCGCCGCTGTAGAAATCCCGTAAGATATAGAGTCCCTTATCGTTGAACAAGCGACTGACGAGGATGATATCCCCTTCGACGATGCCTTCCACATACAGGCTATCTCCCGCTGAAATGGCGAGTCCAAGAGTGTCTAACACGCTTTGTGACGCCAAAAGGAGGCGTAGGCTGCCTTCCTGATGACGGAGGAAAGGACGGTGTTTGATCATTTCGACCACGCCGCGGTAGCCCGAGATTTCGGCATCGGTATCGATCGCTGCGAAGGCGCTGACTGAGATTAACGTGATGAGTAGTAAGGCGATGAGGTATTTCATAAGAGATTGTCCTTGTTCTTTAATTTGAGTGTGTCCACGATGTTTTTTACCTTTTCGGAATCCTCTTTCGTGCTGATGAGGATGGCGTCTTCGGTTTCAACCAGGCAGAGGTTTTCCACGCCGATGAGAGCGACGAACTTGTTTGAATAGATATAGTTATCTTTGGAATCGAGAGCCAGTCCTTCACCCAGAAAGCTGTTTCCTTCTTCATCCACGGGGGAGATATCAGAGAGCGCTTTCCAGCTTCCGACGTCGCTCCAGCCATAATTGACGGGGATCATGGCGCGAGACTGTGCAGGCTCCATGATGGCGATGTCGATGGGAGTTTTTGGCATTTGGGCATAGGTGGTGGCGATTTCTGCTTCTGTGGCGCCGTTTTCCTGTAATCTACAGATATCTTTGGCGATGATCAAAGCCGCCGGCAGATGTGTTTCAAAGGCTTTGGCGATGGAATCCGTCGTCCAGCAAAACATGCCGCTGTTCCAGTAGAAATTGCCGCTCGCGAGGAAATGGTTGGCGGTCATATAATCCGGCTTTTCCTTGAAGCGGGAAACTGTCCTCACGCCAGGTGCAAGCTCTTCTCCCGCTTCGATATAGCCATATCCGGTAGCGGGATATTCGGGGATGATGCCAAAGGTGACGAGATATCCGTCCCGCGCCACTTTTTCCGCAAGAACGAGGCTTTGCAGAAATGCCGGAGTATCGCGAATGATGTGATCCGCGGGCAGCACAACCATGCATTCTGAGGCGGGATATTTGTTCATCAGATGTGCCGCGCTCAACGCTATGCAAGGCGCGGTGTTCATTCCAAAGGGTTCGATGATGATGTTTTCCTCGCTTAGTTCCGGAAGGTGTTCGCGCACCAGCGGAACCTGCGAAGCGGCGGTCACAACATAGATGTTCGAAACCGGAATCAGCGGTGTGAGACGCGCCAAAGTGAGCTGTATCATGGATTTATCGCCCATCACGCGCAGAAATTGCTTTGGCAGCCTGTTTCTGCTTTGAGGCCAGAAACGGGTGCCGGCACCGCCAGCCATGATCAATGCTATCATATCTTTATCCTCTATTGTTCGATGATCTGGGCATCTTTGGGATAGCTGAAACTCCAGACCCCGGATGGGATCGCGGCATTGGTCTTGATGCCGGAAAAAGCGTAGGTGACGGTGTTTCCGGAGCTGTCTGAATAGGAAAGACTTTGCACGAGACCGCTTTTCTTGTTGATGGAGGCATTTAGTGAAATGATTAGCGGATCGTCCTTGGGGATGAGTTTCACGCTCACGATATCTCCACTTTCCCTGATAATTTTGACGGTCGATTTCGTCCAATAGAGCTGCAAAATCTCCACCGGGTTCATCTTGCCAAACTGGGGCAGCATCTGTGCTTTGAAGAGCGTATTGGATTGCGCGTCATAGAGTTCCACGCAGCTGTTTTCGATCTTCAGTAGCTGGGTGTGAGGTTTGTCAAAGCTCATCAGCATCCGTCCGGGGCTGAAATAGATCCTTCCGTCATAGACGATACTTCGTTTCAACTGGGGATAATAATTCGTCTGGCTCACGTTTGCCTGAAAACTGCTGAGGCTCTTGTATGCGCCTTGCATCTTGGCATGGATTTCAGCGCTGCCGGTGGCTGAGAGACTGATAGCCAAACAGCAGAGCAACAATAGAATAAGGTATCTTTTCACTGTATATATCCTTAAAATTATCTGTCTCCGCGGATGATGCCCATGTGGATGAGGTCTTCACGGTTGGCAAGCACATCGCGGGATTTGCTGCCCAAATGGGGTCCGATCACTCTCGCTCGTTCAAGAAGATCGATCAATCTTCCGGCACGGGCATAGCCGATCTTGAAATGCCGCTGCAGCATCGAAACCGAGGCGGTGTTTGCGCTCACGATCAATCTTGCCGCTTCCGGGAAAAGCTCGTCATCATAGTCAAATTCTCCAAATTCACCCTCTTCCTTCACCGGCAGACTGAAGTCCTGTTTCGGTTTGGGTTGCATGCCGAGGAAATCGCAGGTGCGGGCGATCTCGTGATCGGAAACAAAAGCGCCATGGATGCGTTCCGAAACCGCTTTGCCGGGCGGGAGGAACAGCATGTCGCCATTACCCAAAAGACGTTCAGCGCCGATCATATCCAAGATCACTCTCGAATCCACTCTTGAAGAAACCTGGAAAGCGATGCGCGCGGGGAAATTTGCCTTGATGATCCCGGTGATGACTTTGATCGAAGGACGCTGAGTGGCAAGGATAAGATGGATGCCGACGGCGCGCGCCATTTGTGCCAAACGCGTGATGGGAAGCTCGATATCCTTGCCGCTGGTCATGATCAGATCGGCAAATTCATCCACGATGATCACGATGTAGGGCAGTTTTTCAAACTCATCGGATTCCGCGGCTCTTTCATTGAAACCGGTGATATCACGCACGCGTGCTTCCTGCAAGAGTTCATAACGCCGCTCCATCTCTTTGACTGCCCAATACATGGTTTCCAAGGCGGTGTCCGGTTCGGTGACGACGGATCCGATCAAGTGCGGCAGATCGTTATAGCCCGCCAGTTCGACGCGTTTGGGATCGATCAATATCAGGCGCAAGTCATCAGGTTTCACCCGCATGATCAGACTCATGATGATGGCGTTGATGCACACGCTTTTACCGCTGCCCGTGGCACCGGCGATGAGCAGATGCGGCATCTTGGCAAGATCGGTCACCACCGGTTTGCCGGAGATGTCTTTACCCAGCCCGAACATCAGCTTGGCTTTGGAATTGCGCATTTCTTCGGAGAGCAGCAGATCGCGCAGATAGATCATATCCCGGGTGAGATTGGGAATCTCGATGCCGATCAAACCGCGTCCCGGGATCGGAGCCTGCACGCGGATGGATTTGGCTTTGATGGCAAGCGCAAGGTCGTCCGCGAGGGAGGAAAACTTGCTTACCTTGATGCCCTTGGCGGGTTCGAGCTCATATTGCGTGATGATGGGACCGATATTGACGTTGCGCACTTCCGCTTCGATGCCAAATTCCGCCAGCTTGTTTTTGAGGACATCGCTGGTGCTGAGGATCTGGTTTTCGATCTCTTTGCGATCACGATCCGAAAGCTTGACCGGGCTTTCGAGAAAGTCGCTGATCGAGGGCACCACATATTCGCGATCATCGTCTTCCTCATCGATGGGGGCGGGCTTGGGCTTTTTCGTTTCGCCTTTATCCTTCTTGGGGAGAAGCTCTTCCATCGGCTCGCGCCCATATTCGTCATGCCTTTGCACGATTGGCGCAGGCGGCTGGGGATTGATCACCGGATCGATCGGAATCCCTTTGATTTCATCTTTGTTGATTGTTGGAAGAGGCGATTTTTCCTCGTTTTCACGCATTTCCGCGCGGCGGGCGAGATCTTCCCACAAGAGCAAAACCCAGCTTTTGATGCGGCGATATTCAAAGATCAAAACCAGCGCCAGCAGCATCGAGGAAATCAGGATTATGTTCGTGCCGGTGCCTCTGAACACGGCAAAAAGTATCTTCCACAGAAAGAGCGGGATGATGCTGTGATCATAGCTCTTCATCCCCCCCGCCAGAAGCACTTGCAAGAGGAATAGCACGATTAAAAGCAGGTATCCTTTTTGCCTGGAGCGCGGCGCTTCCGGCTCCAAAAAATATTGCAGGGAGACCAATCCAACAATCGCAAAGCCAGCCAGAGACATCCAGTAACCAAATAGAAACACAAACAGATAGCCCACCATGATGCCAAACACTCCAACCGGATTGGAGGTGGGGGTTTCGGATTGGGAAAACCAGCTTAGCAAGCCACCGTTCGCGCTCAATTTGCCGACGTCCGTCTTGATGGATTCAAAACCGAATGCCAAAGAAAGGATGATCAGGATGCTGAGAACGGTGAGCGCTCCGCTGATCAGGCGTTTGTGCCAGGCTTTGATCCTGACGCGTGTTGATGCCGGTATCTTTTTCTTGCTTGTCTTTGCCATATTCACCTGCTAAACGTTGAATCTGATCGAGATGATGTCTCCGTCCTGCACGAAATATTCCTTGCCTTCCAGACGGAAGAGTCCTTTTTCCTTCAAAACCTTTTCGCTGCCGTGGTGGATGATGTCCTCATACTTGAAACACTCGGCGCGGATGAAACCACGTGCCAGATCGGAATGGATCTTGCCCGCGGCGGTGACCGCGTTGTCTCCTTTTTCGATTGTCCAGGCGCGAACTTCGTCCTCACCAACGGTGAAAAAACTCACATAGCCCATCAGCTTGTAGCAGAGATGGGTGAGGCGGTCACGCACGGATTCCGGGATCCCCATGTCCTCCATAAACATCGCCGCTTCCTCTTCTTCAAGCTTGCTGAGTTCCTCTTCAAATCTTCCGGCAATCGCTTCCGCCAAAAAACCTCTTTCCCTGATCTGATCAAGCAATCCGCCCTGCTTGGAAAAATCGTCCTCACCGCAATTGAGCAGAATCAATAGCGGTTTCTGACTGAAGAACTGAAAGCCGCGCAGGGTCTTTAGTTCATCTGTGCTGAGGTGCATCGTGCGGATGGATTTGTTTTCCTGGAGGTGTTCGAGGACGGCACGCAGGATCCTTTCCTCTTGCTGGATGGCGGAGGTTTTCACCCCGCGTTTATAGCCCAGTTCGATCTTCTCGATGCGTTTTTCCGCCACGACCATGTCGCTCAAGATCATCTCGTCTTCAAAAGCGGAGAGTTGTTTGAGGGGATCGACTGCGCCATAGAGCTCGTCCAGTTCGCCGTCAATGAAATCCCTCAGAACCAATACAAAGCCGTCGTTGCCTTTGATATCGGAGAAGAGCGCGTTGTCCGGATTGTCCTCGTGAGCGGAAAAGATGCCGGGAAAATCCCGATATTCGATGTTGGCATAGATAGTTTTCCTGGGTTTGTAGAGCTCGCTGAGGCGGGTGATGCGTTCATCGATGACTTGCACGACGCCTATGTTTGCTTCATGCGCCGGTGGGGCATATTTATCAGTGGAATGGGATGAGCGCGTGAGCGCGTTGAATATCGTGGTTTTGCCGCTTTTGGGCAGTCCGATCAAGGCTATTTTCATTTCTTGCTTCTTCCCTTATCCGGCGTGTGTTTTAGATAGCGAATCTCTTGCTCAGTGAGCGGACGCCAGTTTCCCAGAGGTAATTCCTTGAGCCGGAGCGCACCAAATTGCAGACGGCGCAGAGAGCGAACCTTGGCTCCGACGGCTTCGATCATCTGCCGGATCTGGCGTTTGCGACCTTCGGTGATGACCATTTTGAGAGTCATGGAAGTATCCGTTTCCGTCTTGACAAAGACTCCCGCGGGCAGGGTCATTCCACCTTCGATCACCACGCCTTTGCGCAGTTGATCGAGTTGGCTGCGGTTCAATTTGCGATCAATATCCACCCGATAGACCTTTTCCACCTTGAAATTGGGATGCGTGAGCTTGTTGATCATGTCTCCGTCGTTGGTAAACATCAGCAAGCCCTCGGAGTTTTTATCCAGCCGTCCCGCATAGCTGAGATTGCGTGCGCTATCCGGCAAAAGTTCATAGACGGTGTTGCGTTTGAGCTCGTCTGCTCTACTCACGATATAGCCGCGAGGTTTGTTTAGGATCAGATACATCATCTGTTTTTTGGCGGAAAGCGGCTTTCCCTCAAAACTGACCTCGTCTTTATCAGAATCTATGACGGCGCTCAAATCCATGCAGACCTCGCCGTTGAGCATGATCTTTCCACCGGTGATCAGCTCTTCCACCTTGCGGCGAGAGCCCAATCCCGCATCTGCCAGAAAGCGATTGATCCGCAGCGGATTACCACTTTTCGAGGCTGTTTTGGACGACCGTTTTGAAGAGACTGTTGATGAGCTCATCGATGGCTTCCTCTTTGCTTTTTGATTTTGCCGTACTCTCAGTGGAAACCGCGTAGGCTTCCATCAAAGTCAGGCTCTTGTTTTCATAAATAACTTCATTGCGGATCAGATCCGTGAAACTGATCGCGAGCGTCAAACGCAACTGATAATCCTGAACGTTGTTGGCGGCGTCATAGCTATATACCCGCTCTTCAAAAGAGATCACTCCCCCCTCGAGCAGGCAGTCCGGCTGCTGGTTGACCACCTTCAGGCGTCCGTCGTTGCGAAATGCCACACTGAGCTGATTATACACTTTTTCCGAGATGCCAAATTCCGCGCTTTGGTTCTCAAACGGCATCACCCGAATTTTTTTCAAATGCGGGTAAACGTTTGAATACACAGAGTATGAGCATCCCGAGAGTGCCATCAGCACCATCATTAGATAAATAATTCTCTTGACCATTATGTCATGCTCAAAAAAGACTGTATCCTTGTCAAGATAAACCTGAGAAAGGCTTTAAGAAAAATAGATAAAAACATGATGCTTATGGAGGTATCGAATGGCGAAGAAGTTCCTTTCCAAAGCGGACGCAGCCAAGAAACTCAAGGTCTCCGAAAAGGTGATCCAGGAGATGATCAATACCAACGTCTTTGAAAGCAAACTCGTCGGCAAAAACACCAAAATTGACGAAGATTCGCTCAACGAATGGTTGGAAAACCTGAACGAAAACGAAGAAAAGATGCTTGCCCTCAAACGCGTGATCTGCCACTTTGAAGAATACATGCGCCCCGAGAATATCTTCCTCGATTTCCATGCCGATAACAAATACGATTCCATTCGCGTCCTCAGCGAAAGAGCCAAAGATCTCAAGCTCGTGCGCGATGCCCGTTGGCTCTATGAAGTAGTCGTCGCCCGCGAGGAATTGATCTCCACCGCCATCGGCAACGGAGTCGCGCTCCTCCATCCGCGTCATTTGCATCCCTCCAAGATCAAAACCCCCAGCATCCTCTTCGGCAGAACCGATGAAGCAGTGGATTTTGACGCTCCGGACAACAAGCCGGTCAACATCTTCTTTATGCTGCTGCTGCACAACGACAAACAGCATCTCTTCTCGCTGTCCTACATCTCCAAACTGATCATGAACCCGGAGATCCTCGATAGTTTCACCACCGCTGAAAACAAAGAAGAAATCCACGCCGCCCTGACCGTCATGCCCGAGCAACAGCAGAAATAGGAAAAACACCCTTCCCCCTTAGCATTACGGAATCAATACGGACTCATTACGGACTAAGTCCGTATTGACTCCGTAATGCTAAGGAGAGAGGTAGCGCAGCATGCCGATGCTGCGGAGCGCCTGCATAGCTAATTAGTGGCTTTGATAAGCTCTTTCATATCAGCAGACTATCTCATGGAGCGCTGTTTTATGGAGCGCCGACGTCCCCGTCGGCGACACGAAGCTCTATCCCACTGCGACAGCAGCGATGACCTTGACACATCTGCCAATTTCGTAAACCATCCACATCTTTGTAACCATCCACATCTTTGTAACCGATCTACAAATCCGTAACCG
>JAUYAR010000134.1 GCA_030693415.1 Candidatus Cloacimonadaceae bacterium
GTATTTGCCATCGAAGCTGGTGAATGCGGCATTGCCTTTCCATTCCATACCACTCTTCTTGGCTATGAATTCGAGATAGCTTTCAATCTCCGCATAAAGCTTGATCTTATCTGCGATGATGCGCTTCTGAAGCCTGATTACTCGATCAAGAGTGTTGTTGACTACTGTATCCTGTTTGAGCATCTCGGACTTTATTACAGAGACCGGGATGGCTCGACCTTGGGCATCGATCTTGGTACGTTCTGTGGTCGCTTTCGCTTTGGGTCTGGTTTGATTTTCCATGTGAGTTCTCCTTAGGCTGATTTTCTAAAGTTGTTATTTATCTGTTTGATTATCGTTTTCTGGCTTAAGTGCCTGCTTCTTGATGTAGTTCTGCAGCATAGCGATAACGGCTCTGCGCTCTGGTTTATTGAGCAGGTTCCAATGGCTCTTGTTATAATGCTTAATCATGAAGGCTCTTAAGGAGGAATCAGTCCAAGCTGCCTGTTTCATGAGTGAGAACATGTAGTTCCCTTGTTTGTCGAAGGTGAATTCATAGGGACGCCCATGCTTCCGATAACTGATCATGATTGACTTCAGCTCCAGTAGACGCTCTTCAGACAGTGCCGATAGCGACTCACCAAAACCGAGACCATTCATGATGAACTTGAACCCATCTTCAGGCCAGTGGAACTTCTTGACCCGGATAGCATGGATTTGTTGCCGGAGTTGTCTTTCCCGTAGTTCCTGTTCCATAGAATGCTCCTGATATCCTTAGATGTTAAGTTTACACTTTTCGAATACAGCTATTCTTTCACGAGCTTCAGCTAACCTTCTGAGATGAGTCTCTTCGTCTTCTCCCGGCACTGGCTCATAGGTTCTCGGTACTGGCATCAAGCGATTTCCTAAATCACTGAGAGCACCTTTCTTTACTGTTTTTCCGATATCTATTAGGTTATCCCTTGTTATGACTTTATAACATCCATCAAAGTCCAGGATACCCATAGATGCCAAAGCTTCCATGTAAACGAACACCCATTGCCGACTGCGTGGAAAGCCCTTTGCCACTCCTCTGATTGAATGATATCTGCCTTTCTCGATGTGATCCAGTAGAGCGGTGGCTGCTGCTGGATCAAATCTCCATTCGCTCTTCTGCTTATATCCAACTACAGGATTAAAGCGGTTATTACGCACGTAGATGCCATCCTCAGGCGAGATCAGCTTGATAGTCTGATCACTATGGAGTCTCTCCAGGATCGGCAGCACCAGGCTGATATCTTGAGCCGTCATCACCGCTGCCAACTCCGCTGTAAAGGGATGGTTGTAGAGATTGACGAAGTTCAGGATCAGTTCACTTGGGTTCATAAGGCTGTACTCAAGTCGATATCTGATACGGCGATATCAGGCTGCTTCTTCTGCTCGTTCTCGATGATGTACATCACCTTCATAGCTTTACGCAGGTTGCCGCCGCTGTTGAAGTCGATCTTCTCGATCACCTCTTCAGTTACCTCAACCTCCATTACTTCTCTGGCAACCAGTTCTAAGTCTTTGCGGGAGATCTGTTGGAACTCATAGAAGGAGTTGCATCGGTCGAAGTAATGGGCATTGATCTGCGAGAGCCTGTCCATCGCGTTCTGCATACCTATAAGAATAACCACGGTTAAGGTCTCATCCACGATGTCCCGGATCGCTCCCAGCAGCTTTTCATGCGAGTAGGAATAGTCGATCT
>JAUYAR010000135.1 GCA_030693415.1 Candidatus Cloacimonadaceae bacterium
TAAGCAAAACCGCATAAATATCTATAATATAACTTGACAATACTATCTCTGTTGGTAAAGTGGCTTCGTATCAAGGAGGTACATATGATTCGGATTCATTTGACACCAAAAGAGAAGGAGGAGCTTCTAAGGCTGAGAAATCAAACTGGAGAACCATGTTCAGAACGTGCTCTGATCGTTTTACTAAGTCACGAAGGCAATACTCCACAAGATATCGGGCTAAAAGTCAAAAGAAACCCACATACTATACGTTTGTGGCTCAAGCGATTTCTTGAGAATGGCATCCAGGGATTGAATAGATTGTATTCTCCCGGACGCCCTGGTAAACACAAAAATCAGTTGAAAACCTATTTCCCTGAATGGTTTGAGGTTGGCCCGGATAGCTATGGTTACTCAACAAACAGCTGGACAATAAATCTGCTGTGCGACAATTATCAAAAGATTACCAATGAGCAAGTGAGTGAGGATACCGTAGAGCGAGCTCTCAAAGAAGCTGGGTACAGTTACAGAAGGGTCAAAAAGTGTGTTCCCTTGCATGCTCCAACAAGAGAAGAAAAAAAACAGCGTGTAATTGAGCTAATTGAGGAAATCAAAAGCTTCATTGCCAATGATGAGTCAGTAATCTTGTCTTTAGATGAAGCCCACTTCTCCACAGAACCATACCTAATTCGAGGCTGGTATAAAAAAAACTCTATGTCTCATGCCGTCCCCCAAGAAGAGGGAGAGTTGCACAATATTTGGTGCGTGGAATATCGGGGAGCAAAGGTTTATCTGGAAAAGTGCCAAACGCGGAAACAGCAAGATGCTGATTGAGTTCTTGCATCAAATCCGTAATCATTACAAAGGGAAAAAGATAGTCCTTATAATGGATAATGCAAGCTACCATAGCTGCAAGAAGATACGTGATTGGGTACTAAAGTATCCGGAAGTCTTTATCGCCCACATACCACCCTACTCACCAGAATACAGTCCTGTAGAACAAGTATGGAAATGGTTGAAAACGATGGTAAGTAGAAAGAAAGTGGACTACAATAATTTACAGGAAAAGATTCATGCGGTGCGGCAAATCTGCTGGGCTTGGAGAGAAAACAAACTCGTTAAACCTCTAAAAGTAGGAAT
>JAUYAR010000136.1 GCA_030693415.1 Candidatus Cloacimonadaceae bacterium
AAACAAAAATCATATCTACTTGCTATAGAGCCATATCTTTCTTTCAAGCGGCCGAATCTGATCAGTATCTTCTTTGCATCAAGTAGATATCCGCTTTTGTTTATGCTTATCAGATGCTCTGCCTCTTCAAGGAACTTACGCTCACGCAGACTGACCATGCCGCGTTCTTTACCCCAATTAATGCAGTAGGGTCATCACTCTCAAAGAAAAGTGTTGCATATTAACCTGTCCTTAATAAACTTACTATCATACAAACAATCTAAGTTGTTAGGAGAGAAATATGCAACGCAGACACGTAAAATCAAACGAGAAAAAAAGTCAAGTTCAAATTGAATTCAGTGAGAAACAAATCACTTCATGGGCTGGAACGGCAATCATAATTTCGAAGCTTGCTAAGCAAATCGGATTCAGGAAAATCATTGAGGAATGTATCCCAATTACAGAGACTTCAAAGAACACAACAGGGGTATATAGTAAGGTAATATCCCGGTTCATTTCTATTCATAGGTGGTGGTTTCAGGTTTTCGCATATCAATTTTATGGATGGCAGCACAAGGATCTTCCAGCGGTGCTTTGATGTAATCCGACTGCCCAAGTCCTCAACCAGCTTGACCCGTTTCTTAGGCAGGTTTAATAGTCAAGGGTTGAATGAGCATCTTCGAGAAAACATCTGCACTAAGTTTTTGCCCAAGTTGTTAGATGCGGCAAACATAACCTCAGACAGTCTGCGCTTTGATTCTACTGTTGTTACGCGGTATGGAGAGCAAGACGGAGCCAAGCGGGGCTATAATCCATCTAAGAAAGGCAGGCTTTCTCATCAACCTCAGATCGCATTCTTGGGCAGCGGATACACCGTGAATTTTTGGAATCGATCCGGTAATATCTCATCCGGCAATGGGATAGTAGACTTTTTCAATCAAACGATCCTATCTATTCCGGGAATAAAAGTAGAGCGAGTGCTGGCAGACAGTGGCTATTACAAGCAAAAAATTATCAAAGCACTTGAAGCTGGAGGGTATGAATATGTGATATCCGCGCCTATCAGTCAGATTATACAGCGGAAAATCCATGCTATGAAAGACTGGACTACAATAGCACATGGATTAGAAATAGCTGAATTCGAGTTTGCGCATTCAGCCGAACACTGGGGTCAAGCCAGACGCTATGTGGTGGTTCGGCAAGAAGTTGAAGTCAGACCAAAAGCTCCCGGCAAGCAACTAACCCTTTTCGCAGAGACATATGATGGCTCAAGGTACAGACACTCGCTGATGGTAACTAACAACGAGACCGATTCACCTCATGACATCTGGAGTTCCTATAAGCCGAGAGCGAATGATGAGAATGTCACCTTAGAACATGAAAGATGGTTTTGGCTTATCAACATATAATATGAAGAACTTCTGGGCAACCGAAGCAGTCATGATGATTATCTGTCTGATTTTTCATAATCTGATTACGTATTTGATCAAGTTTGTGCTCCGATCTGAACAGCAGAATCAAAAACTGCGCACGGTCAGGATGGAGTATTTGGTTATCCCCGGCATAATGGGTAAGAATGGCAAAGATGATGTTCTCAGACTAGGAATTCCATCTGAAAAACGGAGGAATAAACTCTTGGATGTCTTTGAAAAACTTAAACTTCTATCGCTAAATTTCAACTGCAATGCAGTTGGGTTT
>JAUYAR010000137.1 GCA_030693415.1 Candidatus Cloacimonadaceae bacterium
TTGCTAAGCGTCTTCTGCTCCTCATCGCTTAGCTCAAGCCTGCCTAAATGGAGTAACACGGTATTACGGGGACCCTTCTCGGTGTTGCGAGACTCAATCAACTGGTAATAGGTGTGACTATTACCGGTACGCGAGCTGTGAGTGATCTTCTTTCTTATAAACATGAATCCCAGAAAATCCAGGCGCTGAAGCTGTCAATATATATATTTCTTGCAAAGCCCTGATTTTGGACACTAATTGGCTATCTTCCGAAACTCAAATACTATTTTTCAATGAGTTACGATTCCAAAATGACTAAAAACACATTTTTCATGCGAAACGTGGGCTAAATTGAGGCGTGAAGTTCAGGGGTTGGCAGTTAGAAAATTAAGGGTGTGAAGCTTGCGCGCCAGCTTCTTCCAGAATTACGGTTTTATGTGTTCAGACAGTCCCCCTGGAAACAGACCACCTTGTTTTTTCCGTTGTTCTTTCCTGAATAGAGCGCCAGATCGGCTTCGTTGATCAGATCAGCAGACTGAAGTGTCTCGCGATGATAGCTGAAACCGATAGTCACTGTGATGGATAGCTGGTGATCACGGCAGATGAATTGTTCGCTTTCCACCCGGCTTCGGATACGTTCCGCCACGATTTCCGCGCCTTCACAAGAAGTTTCTGAAAACACGAGCAGAAATTCTTCTCCGCCCCAACGCCCGGCTGTATCGGTTTCGCGGATTGAGCTTAAAAATATATCCGCCACGCGTTTGAGAACGATGTCTCCGCATTCGTGACCATAAGTGTCGTTGACGTGTTTGAAGTTGTCAATGTCCACGATTGCAATCGCCAAGCCGCGTTTGTAACGCGAGGCACGCTTTCCTTCCCGGAGGCAGATATCTTCCATGACCCTACGGTTATAAAGCCCGGTCAGGCTATCATGCCTTGCCAGTTTTGTCAGCTCGCGATTGAGCTCTTTCAGGTGGTTTTCGGCTTCGACTCGTCTGTCGATATCTACAAAAATGCCGATCACTCCGATGACTTTTCCTTCATCATCCGCGAGGGCGGAGACATGCAGATCAGCCCAAAAAACCCTTCCATCCTTGCGCAGATAGCGTCTCGCCTTCCTGATTCCACTATTATCGACGGATAAAAGTTGTCGATACATTTGCCGGCTTTTTTCAGTCTCATCCGGGAGAGTCAATTGCCCAACATTCATGGACATGGCTTCTTTTGCCGAGTATCCGGTGAATTCACACCAGGCGGGATTGACCAAAATGTAATTCGCGTCCAGATCCGTGATTCCGATTGCCACGACCGCGCTTTTGAAGACCGTGGAATAAATATGTTGGACGTTCAATTCTTTCATGTATCCTTCCTTTTGGTTCTTTGGAAAACTAACATTTGTTTCCGAGCCAATTTGATCTCCTCGAAGTTAAAAAAGAATCGGTGCAAACCATGTTCACGATCTGCACCGGTGATCTACAATCTATGCTACTGTGGGAGGAGGCGTGAAGACTCTCTGCCCCAGTTCGTTATCCAGCATGAAGACGCCCTGCATGTTGTCGCCGATCATTTTGAGCTTGCTGACGATTTTGTCCGCAGCGGCTTCTTCTTCCACCTGTTCGTCCACAAACCATTGCAAAATGCTTTTGGTGCCGTGGTCATTTTCCTTGATGGCGAGATCCATGAGGTTGTTGATGCTTTTGCTGACAAATTGCTCGTGTTCGAGCGCCATTTTGAACGCATTGAGGGGGTTGCCGAAATCGACGGCGGGTTGTTCGATCGCCGTCAGTTTCACTTTTGCGCCGCGGTCAAGCAAATAGTGGAAGAACTTCATCGCGTGGAAGCGCTCTTCCTTGCCCTGAGCGTCCATCCAATTGGCAAAGCCGTCCAGGTTTTCGTGCTTGAACCAGGCTTGCATCGATATGTATAGATACTCGGAATAGAGTTCGCGGTTGATTTGTTCGTTTATCGCTGTTTCGAGGGATTTGCTGATCATGATTTCTCCAGTTTGTTTTTTATTTGTTTTTCGAGGGTTTGGGTGATTTCCTTCAAGGTTTTTTCATCCGGAATATATTGGGTTTTGATCGGCGCCAGCATGTCGAATCCGCATTCTTTCGGGTCTCCCAACAGGTTTTGCAGAATGGGAATGCTCTGTCCGCCCCAACCGTATGAACCGAACGCGAGGCCGATCCTGTCCTTGGGTGAAAGACCTTTCAGGTAATAGAGAAAAGCCGCGACGGTGGGCAGGATGGAGCTATTCAGAGTGGGCGAGCCGACGCAGATGTATTTGGCATCGATGATATCGGTCATGATGTCTGAGATATGGCTGGTCTGCAAGTTTTGCATTTTCACGTGGATACCGAGATTTTCGAAAGCATCCGCGATTGCATAAGCTATCATCTGGGTGGATTTCCACATCGTATCATAGATCAGCAGCGCTTTATTGGCGTCGGCAACGTTGTATGCCCAACCCTTGTAAGCACTTAGGATGTCTGGGATGTGCTTTGTCCATACCAGTCCGTGGCTCGGACAGATCATCTCGATATCCATCGGCGCCGCGGCGGTCAACACATTCTGCACTTGCTTGGAATAGGGCAATACGATGTTTGCGTAATACTTTTTCGCCTCTTCCATGACGATGCCGAGTGGATAGTCCTTTTCGAGTCTTTCGGTGGAGGCGATGTGCTGTCCGAAGGCGTCGTTTGAGAAAAGAATCTTGTCCTGCGGACAATATGTAAATTGGTTATCGGGCCAGTGCACCATCGGGGTGGTGATGAAGTGCAGATCACGCTTGCCGATGTTGATGCAGTCCCCGGATTTGATCTCGGAAAAGTTCCAGTCCTGCTTGTAATGCATCTTCAAACCCTTGATGCCGTTGGAGTTGGTATATAGCTTGGCATTGGGGAGGATCTTCATCAGAGCGGGCAAGCCGCCGGAGTGATCCATCTCCACGTGGTTTTGGATGAGAATGTCTATCTGGGCGGGATCGATGAGGTCTTTGATGCGGGCGATCATCTCGTCAAAAAAATAGGCTTTGACATTGTCGATCAGGGTGATCTTTTCGTCTATGATCAGATAAGCATTGTAGGTGGAACCCCTTTGCGTGAGGTATCCGTGGAAGTTTCGCAGATCCCAATCGATCGCGCCAACCCACCAGATATTATCTTTCAGTTTAATGGCTTTCATGTGTTTCTCCGGTTCTCTATTACTGTTTCCTATGTAGATAGTGTAACATACAATGCGAATCGGTCAAGCGAAATGTTCATTTTTGACAGACCGGACAATAGAAGCTGCTGCGCCCACCCAGACGGATCACCCGAATATCATGTCCCAGCGGGCATGCTTTCTTTTGATAGACTTGCAGATAGTTTTGAAACTGTCCGCTTTTATCGTCGATGCGCCTAAAATCCGAGATCGAAGTTCCGTTTTTGGCAATGGCTTCGCGCAGCACGGCTTTGGTATCTTTGACAATGGCTTTCAGTTCTTTGTCGCTGAGCCCTCCTGAAGGACGATCGGGACGGACTTTTGCCCGAAAGAGGATTTCGCTGACATAGATGTTTCCAAGCCCGGCAATGATGCGTTGATCGAGGATGGCGTTTTTGATAGGCAACTTTTTGCCTTTGAGTTTGTCTTTCAGATAGAGATCGTCAAATTCGTCGTCAAGCGGTTCAGCGCCAAGCCTGGGCAGATAGTTTGCGATGTTGCTGCTGTTGCAGAGGATGATCTTGCCAAAAGTGCGCGGATCGATGAAATGCACGGATTCCTGCCCGGTAAGTACAAAGCAAGCGTGCTCGTGTTTATTGGGCGGA
This sequence comes from Candidatus Cloacimonadaceae bacterium, assembly GCA_030693415.1. NCBI lineage: Bacteria > Pseudomonadati > Candidatus Cloacimonadota > Cloacimonadia (SeqCode) > Cloacimonadales (SeqCode) > Cloacimonadaceae (SeqCode) > Cloacimonadaceae bacterium (SeqCode). The sequence goes on from JAUYAR010000137.1 coordinate 3,786, forward strand.
GTTTCGGCTTTTGTATGCACCAGCTTGCCCGTCATCCTCAAATGGATAATGAGGCTGTTTCCGCAATCCAGGGTGATAATCATGTATTTGCCGCGTCTTGCAAAGCTGATCGCCTTTGCTGGAAAGGCTGGTTCAAGCACTTCCGGGTCAAGGATCACGGTACCTTCGCGGAGACAGTCCAATGCCATTATCTTTTTCTTGTTGAGTGACTTGGCAAGCCCGTCCAAGACGGTTTGCACTTCCGGTAATTCTGGCATCGGTTTCCCTTTATTAGTCCAGTTTCATCAGGTATTTCTTATCGATGCCGCTCAGGGAAGTCTCTCCCAAAGACCGTCATAGATCCGCCAGCCCTCGTCTGTATTGACCAGCGTGATCGTGCGGAAGGCATTGGCGGGATTTCTCGTCACAAGCTCTTTCCAGGCAGGAGAATAGACATAGTTTGAAGCGGCATCAAGAGTCTCTTCAAAGCCCAGCCAGAGGAATTCAAGCTTCAGATCGGATAGCTTGTCGGCAACTCTTTTGCTGTTTTCACGGTCATGGTTTCCGATCAGCACGTGAGTGATCCCAGGTAAGCTTGCATCATTTAGCAGAGCGACATATTCGCTATCCGCCGCATCCCAGGTTTTGGGGAAATTGATCGATGCGATCTCGAGTTCGATCTTGTCCAATGCGCTGCCGTCGATATGCCGAATGTGAAAGCCGGTTTTGTCGTCCCCATTGCGGTATCCAAATTGCAGATAGTATTTTCCCTGAGGGACTTGCGCGCCAAAGACGCCCTTGCTTTTCTGCTCAAGATAGACGATCGGATAGAAAGCTCCATCCTGATAGCGATTGACTGAGAACTGTGTATCAACAGCGTTGAGCGGAAATCCAAGCTCGTCAACGCAGCTAACTTTCAGTTCAAAACTCTGGGGATTCCGCGTGCCAGCGCCATCTTCAAGTGCTTGTTTGGCAACGTTATAATAGCGCCAATCGCCATCTAACAGCACTTTGATCAGATTTGGAATACGGGTAAACTGCGTGGAAAATCCGTTTGCCCGGGCGATGGAAACCGAGAGCATGCGATACTGAAGCGCATTGAGGTACTTCTGTTTGCCGGCGATCTCCAAAGACAGCAAGCCGGAAAGTGCTTTTTCCCCTTCGATCTTGTATGTTTTTGCTTGCCACCGCATGATCTTGTCCAAGTGTTTGGCGTCGTGCTTTCCCTTTTGCACAAAAGCTTTTGGGTATAGCTGCGCCTTCTTTTTATGGGAATATGCCGCCCTTGGCAATTCCTCCCAATGCACATTCGGACCCATCAACGAAGCCAATTCTTCATCGCCATAATCTTCGGAATCGAACTTATTGAAGAAAGTGTGGAGCGCTTCAAACTGCTCCGCGCTCGCCTGCCAGAGGAATTTCGGATCTTCGTTCAATAGGTAAATCATGAATTGACGCGTGAGCGGAGGGTTGTTGAGCACAAAACTCAAGAACTGATCATAGTTTCCACGCACGGCGGCGCAGAGCTCAACAAACAGAGAATCGGCATGCTCCGCTTGAAATGGCAAAACCCTCTCGGAGAAGGACTTGTGTTTGACGTTCCACTCCGCTTTGGCAAGCTTGACTCCCTCGTTCCAAATCTCCGGCGCCTGAGACCATTCCATCGGATTGGAAGGATAGATCAACAGCAGGTCCTCGTCCGCGAAAGGTTTGTCGCTCAAGGTCATAGAGACGTCTATATTCTCTTCCACCCCGGAAGGAACGAGCACCAGACCCTTTTTTCCATCCTTAAAAGCGGAAATATAGAAAGCCCCACGCCCGACACTCAAATCAAACTTCCCCTCGGCATCAGTTTCCAGCCAGATGAGCGAACGCAGGCTTCCCCAATTATAGACCATCACGCCAAAAGAAACCTTGGGAAGAGGCTCACCGGCTGCAGCGACGATGCTCAGTTTCAGGGTGCGGGTGCGCTCTTTGGCATAATTTCGGATGGAATTGATCACCGTGTCATATTTTCCAGTGATCAACACTTCATCATCCCCGGAGGCGAGAGAACCATCCGCGAGGATCAGAACGGTCTTGTCGATCATGCCGCTAAACCACGTCTGATCAGGAAAATACGCCGCTTCCATGTCCCCGGTGTAATGCCATTCTCCCTCAAGGAAAACCTCTGCCCAAGCATGATTATTGTCGCTGTGCGCCCACCAGGGAGTGCTTGCGGGACGGGAGGCAAGACCCACCGTTCGTGCCGCCGCCACAAAGAGAATCTGCATTTCCTCACAGCGTCCGTATAATGATTTTTGGGTGATGTCAAGCGGTGTCTGATCGCGACCGGAGGTTTGCTTGAAGACCAATCTCGCCACGCACCACAGGCTCACTTTGCGATAGAGATCAATATCGTCCACGGAGCTTTGCATGATCTCCCGCAAACCATCATCCAAAAAGGCTTTTCGATAGGCTTCGATGCGTTCGTCGGATACCGTCTGCCGCGCGATGTAGGAAAGATAGAATTCCGGTTCAAATTTTGTTCCGTGCTCAAGCAGCTTGACGATCTCGTCATAGTTGCTTTTGATAGCCGCAGGATTTGTTAGGATCAGATTCACATCGCTTTCATAGGCAATCAGATATGGCATCACGACGTCCGCGCGGTATTTCAACAATGACTGATATTGCCGCCGCCGGGATTTCTCCAGTTTTTGCAGATTCATCTCTGCTCTTTCCTGCAATATCTTGTATAAAGAGGGGTTACCCGCAGCAGTAAAACGAGGTGGCAAAGCCGCATTCAGCGCTCCGAACAACACACATGACAGTACTATGAATAGATACTTACGATAGTATCCGCGCATCATATCTCCCGATGGGACAGTTTATTTGTCAAATTTCGTGCACGTTTCATGCCATAACCGCGGATATTTCTATCATATTACGGCTGCAAACCAAGCCAGACATTTTCGCTTGTTATCGAGGGGTTGAATATTACTCTCGGAAGAGCACAATTAACGCGCAATCTGGAAGTAAAATTGCTACTCTTTTACATCAGCAGATTTATATAAGGGAGGAACTTATGAAAGCCTCGAAACCGGTTTGCTTTTGGGCGATCCTGATGCTGACGGCAGCTTGCCTTCATGGGCAGGCAGCCGAAAATAGGATTAGCCAACGCTATTCCCAATCCATCGGCTATGTTCTGGGTGCCGACGAAGACTGGCATAATTATCGTCTGCAACGGCGTGAAGAGTTTCAATACGTCCCCGGGTATTCATCCGTGATCCAAAGCATGGATATGCACAAACGTGATATCTATGACGGGGTTGACAGCGGCTGGAGTTTTGAGTATCGAACGTATTTCGCACCGCAGGTGATCGATGGACCGCAGGGAAGGACGATCATCTACAATATCTCGGATCAAAACCGTCAACGCATTGAAGTGTATGATCTTCAGAACAGAATCGTTTGCATCAGAGAAGGTTCGCTCGCTTCCGGCGTCCGAAACCACTATTTCTACAACGCTTCAGGACAGACGGACAGCATCGTCCGCTACCAATCATTATATAATAACAACATCCTCTACAAAAAACGCGTAATGCTTTATGATGATGATGGATACAAGCAGGAAGAGCATGTCTTCGAATCCCCCGATTCATTGAATTGGGTTCAGACGGAGCGCTCATTTGTGTATTATTCGGACGGATCCTATCCTCCAGGTTTTGAATTCAGGTTGCACAATCCGCTGTTTGCCCGATCCGCACCCGGCTTTGTCTCATCCTACTTGAACCATCATTTCACCGGATTGTGCACTTCCGGTGTAGTGGATTCCGTTCTCACCCAACACTTTGCAAATGGTGAATGGTGGGACGCCGTTCGGGAGGATTATTTGGTAAATATGGAGACGCCGGGTATTTTGAGTTTTCTGATTACAATTACCGATGTGCCATATTCTCATATTCCGGACTACTTTCCGGGGGTGGCAAACTTTGCTTTTGACGCGGATGGATACTTCAGATACCAGAATTATTCAATGGATGATAGCTTGCTTCCGCCCCATCATGAATCGACGGAGTATAGCTGGGAAGCTGCGGTCTTAGCTGATGACGAACTGCATATACCTGCTTTACAAGGCTTTAACGCTTGTCCCAATCCCTTTGGTCAGCAGCTTGTCCTGAGCATTGAAATGGCGGAAAGCGCAAAAGGCAGCCTCTCCATCTATAACATTCGGGGGCAGAAGGTTGCGGAAGTTTATTCGGGAAACCTACCCAAGGGCAGCCATAGTTACACCTGGAATCCCGAACCCGGTTTGAGGCTTGCCAACGGGATTTACCTGGCGGTTATTGAGAGCGGTAAGCATCGCAGAATATTGAAGCTGAGCTACGTGAAATAAACCGTGGAGCCGGATGCCGATCCTGCCTAAAGTTCGCTCAGGATTTGCGCGGGACTGATGCAGTAATAGATCAAACACGTTTAACCCAGTTAATGCAGTAGGATTTTAACCAGCCTCAAAAAACCGTGTTTTCCAGTAAAATATCCTCCTCAAACCGTGGTTTACCAAGGAGAAAACCCAACTGCATTGCAGTTGAAATTTAGCGATAGAAGTTTAAGTTTTTCAAAGACATCCAAGAGTTTATTCCTCCGTTTTTCAGATGGAATTCCTAGTCTGAGAACATCATCTTTGCCATTCTTACCCATTATGCCGGG
>JAUYAR010000138.1 GCA_030693415.1 Candidatus Cloacimonadaceae bacterium
TTTGGTGATCAAAACAATGAAGTTTAATGAAATTTTGTCCAAGTGGTTTTCTGCAAGCTCTGATCAGATATTCTTTTCTCTCATTAACTTATCCATTTTGTCCAAGTGATCGCTATTTGCAGATTTAAGTGACTCTTTATAATGTTGCTTTGGAAATTTGAAATCGTTTTGCACAAGGGAGCGACCTGATATTCATGTTGACAAAATTCAAGGAGCAGATTAATGAATAAATCTGCGATTTATAGTACCTCATATCGGCTTGGTTACTGTGATAATCAGCCTCTGTGGTACTGTTTGATTATCATTGGAATAACGAAAATGAGCTCTCAAGCTTATGTATTAGCCCAAGAAATTTCTAATGCCTATTGCAAAAAGTGAGGTTAGCGTGGCAAAGTCAATATCAATAACAGAGGTAAGTTTGGCAACTGCTTGCTACACTATGATTTACCCCCCGAAATGTCAGCAGTTCAGTTATCCAGTAAAGTTGCCGATAAACACAGTCACATCGTATCTAAGCCAAGCCTTATATCTACTTAGTAAACAACAATTTATTATCGAAAGAACTTTCTTTTCCATAAATATATCTACATTTCTGGATACTTCATTTGAGAATCACGAGCTTTTGAATGGCGCTCGTGTTTCCACTCCTGATCAATACCGGATAGATGCCGCTTGAGAGCTTCATGTCGTGTTCCAAGCTATTGAAATCCATCAGGTTGGCGGATTTGAATATGAGCCGTCCGCGCAGGTCATAGATTGCCAGATCAAAGAGCTGCGGATGTTTGATGCTGAAACCGCCACGGCTGGGATTGGGATATATCTTTGGCAGGACGGAAGGCGCAAGCTCATCACTGATAGACACATAGCCGCCTTCACCGGTGATCTGGATATCATCCAAAAAGAGAGCAAAGGCATCCCATGAGACGCTTTGCCAGGCGAGATGAACGCTTTGATTCTGCCAGGCGGAAAGATTGAAACTATATTCCGTCCATTGGGTGGGAACGCTGATATAGACACCGGTATTGAGAGTTGAGAAACTCTGCGGGGTGGGGCTGGAAGTTGATATCAATACCTTGAGCCGCTCCAAACCAAAATCCGCAGTATAGGAACGCGCCCAGAACTTGAGCATGGGATTGTTTCCCAGATAGAGCCTTCTGCTGATCAACCAATCGTTGTTGGGCGGGCTCAAAGCACTCATCGCCATCAGCATTCGCAAACCCCCGTGAGGAGGAGAGTAGGTGAGCGGCGGCACTGTCTGCGAAGGGGAAAAAGTGATCCAGCCTGTCGTTGAGCCCTCATTGGGGAAATCGATATTGTCCCATTGCCAGGTGAGGGATCCGTCCAGATCGAGATTCTGCCAGCCGGGAATTGACGCGGAAAAGCTCTCGCACTGCTCAAAACCTTCTGATAGAATGAGGTTGGGTATCTCGGAGGGTATGGTCACGGACGCGGTGTTTGACGGCGCGGAGACCTGTCCGAGATGATTGACCGCCTTCACCTGATAGAGATAGGTGTTTCCCCCGGTGACGGCAGCGTCAAAATAAAGCGTGCTTGTGCTTTCACCGATCTGGACTCCATTGCGCAGCACGCGGTAATTGACCACCGTACCGGTAGTGGGAGCAGACCAGGAAAGCCGCACTTGGGAACCGTTGTAATAGGCGGAAAGGTTTTGCGGCGCGCCAAGAGCTTCCCCCACGGTCGTGAAACTCCATAAAGGCGAGGGATAGCTCTCTCCACCCGCGTGTCCGACCACTCTCCAGAAATAGTTTCGCAGCAGCATCAGCGGCTCCGGCAGATTCCAGGAATGCCCCTGATGATTCTGCACAAGGCAGGATAGGCTGTCCGGATGGCTGCCAAACCACAGATCGAAGGATGCGCAATCGCTCTGCCAGGAAAAACCAGTGTCCGTGGGCACATTGAAGGCGTTATTTGCCGGCAGGGGTTGATGGGGAGTGAAATTGACGATATTGATATTGAGCCGCAGATTGGGAAATGCCTGACGCAGGTAAACTCCCGTGGGTGGGATGTTTCCCGGGACGACGTTCGTGCTGCCGCGCCAGACAATTCCACGTGTGAGCGGACTGCCGCTGCAATAGAATTCATCCGCATTACTGGCAGATCCAGGACTGTTTTCATGCACGGCGATGATCAGATTGCGTGTGCCGTCATAGCTGAAAGCCTGAGGAAGAACAATCGTGAGCCAGCCTTGTCCCGGAAGTGGAGACGAGAAATCCGCAATCTGGAGCTGTCCGTTATAGACGATGAAAAGGCTATCCTGCGGGATCCAGGAATTGATGAAGCTTCTTTCGGTGTGCCCAAACCAGATTATTAGCTCCCGGTTGGCTTCAAAAAAGGCGGTACTCACGATACTATACTGAAAGGAGATGGAATGGATCATCCCGCCGGAGCCGATCTCGGATGCCAGATAGAGCTGCTGCGAATAGCTGTGAAGGTTGAAAGCCTCCAATGGAAGAGATTGATTGATCAGCGTGCCGCTGCCGATCTGAACGATCTCCGCCCCCAAGGGGATGCACAAAACAAAGACCAGACAAAGCAGGATACGCATGGTTATTTCTCAATCGTCAAACGCTGATTTGACCCAGTTTCGTGTAGCTCCACTTCCGCTTCGCTTTCGATATATCGAAACCCTGCACACTGGTAAAAATGGCGGCGGAAGGCATAGCGGGAATTGCGTAGCGCTTCGTTGCCGGTGGAAATCCAAGAGCCGCCCTTGATCAGGTTGTGCCGTCCATCGAAAGTGTGAATACTGAAATCGGTATAGATGGGATGGACCTTAAAGCCCGGTAGCGGGTAGATCGGCGTTTCCGTCCACTGCCAGACGTTGCCGATCAGATCATAGAATTCCCCGAAGGCAAACCAGTTCACCGGACAGGAAGAGCAGTAGTGTTCCAGATTGATATTGCCCGGTGCTTTGTCCCAGAGATGCAGATCGGTCTTGACATGCAGGTCGCGCAGATGATACCATTCCTCTTCAGATAGCAGGCGGATTGTCTTGCCGGTTTGCGCGGCTTTCCAATTGCAGAAAGCCTTGGCTTCCAAATAGTTGACCTCCACCGGCCAATCCCAGGGCATGGGAATCTCGCTTGCCATTGTGCGCAAGTAATATCCGCCGTTTTCATCCAAGTGCCAGAAACGCGGCATTTTTGCCTGTTGAAAGCTCCTCCAAGCCCAGCCCTCTTCAGACCAGCACTCTACTTTGTCGTATCCGCCTTCCAGGATGAAAGTGAGAAATTCTGAGTTGGATACGAGAAAGCGGGAAGCCTTGAAGGATTTGATCTCGTAGCTCGCTTTGCCATATTCGTTGTCCCAACCGTAAAGAGAATCGCTGTCGTCTCTTCCAATTTCCACTCTGCCTGCGGAAACCGCGATAAGATCGTTCAGAGGAGCATCCCCGCTGCTCTGGCATATCTCCCAGAAATCAAGCTGCTTCACCTTATCCAGAGGAAGCTGGCGGATCAACACGCTGGAAGTTTCCAGATGGATGCGTTCGTGCTCGATACCCATCACGATGCTCCACCAGGGGCTGTCCCAGGTGATGCCTTTTTCGTCCAGGGGCAGCTCCGTGATCAATCTATCCACGCACCTTCGCACTTGATCGCGGTAAGCGCGCACCTCAGGTATCGATGGCCAATCGTAATGTGCTTCATCAAGGTCGTCCCAACTCATTTCATCGACACCGACGGCAAACATGGAATCGTATGCCGGACTGATCCGCTCTGAGATCGCCTTGCTGAGGATCAGCTTATTGATAAAAAAGACTGCCGTGTGCCCAAGATAGAAAACCAACGGATGCCTCAGCAAATCGGCACGGAGATAATAGGCAGTGTCATCGGCGAGCGCCTCATAGAGCTTTTCGTCGATGCTGAAGGTCTGATGAAAATAGTGCCGCAGCTTTTCGCGGAGAATATTCGGATCAGGTTCGTTCAGAACAAGCGTCCGGATTTCTTTTAAGCTATCCATCAAATCACCTCGACTATGTTTTTTTTTACAATGCTGAATAAGACGATCAAGCTGTCAAGCGCAAAAATCAAACTTTCATTTTCTCTTCTCCTTAGCAGTTGAATTGGTGTCAACTTTTTTAGGACGGGACACATCTGCCAATTTCGTAAACTGTCCTGCGGAAAGTGACCATCCTGCGGAAAAGAATCGACGGAAACGTCGGTAATTCCATAACATGGAACGCCGCATCATGGAACGCCGACGTCCCCGTCGGCGACAGCAGCGATGAACCTGACACCTCCACCAATCACGTAAACCCTCCACGAATCTGCAACCGAACCACAAATCTGTAACCGATCCTGCGGAAATGAACCGACGGGGACGTCGGTAATTCGTGCGCCTGTGAGCGATACATATCAGACAGGTGAAAGTCCTGTTCAGAGCACCGTTAAAACTCTGTAGCCGAAGGTAACTGCGTCACCGTGAGGTGGG
>JAUYAR010000139.1 GCA_030693415.1 Candidatus Cloacimonadaceae bacterium
TCGGCGCAAATCAGACCGTTTTCGACATCCTCAATAACACGCATTTTAAAAGCCATGCTATAACGATTTACGGGCTTCTTTTCTTTCATTTTCTCTTCTCCTTAGAAGTTGATTTGGTGTCAACTTTTTTAGGACGGGACACCTTCCCCCTTAGCATTACGGTATCAATACGGAGTCATTACGGACTAAGTCCGTAATGACTCCGTAATGCTAAGGAGGTAGCGCAGCATGCCGATGCTGCGGAGAAACATGCAACACGTTCGCCTGCAATGAGAAGGGATGGTTGAGGAATTTGAAACAGTCTCCAGCCAAGTATTGGGAGGTAGAAAACGAATAACTTGACATGATCAGGCAGAGCAGGAAAAGTGCATCAACACTCTAAATCATTGTAAGAGTATAATGTTTATGCTTTCCAACGGATTCTATTGCGCTCAATTCCAGCCGGGTATTGGCAGCTTATTATGCTCTGGAGAAATATATGTTTGATAATAATGTCGGCAGGAAGATGAGATTATTCCTATTTGGATCGCTGAAATATCCATCCCATCTGCCTAAACTGATGATACTGCTGCTGTTGCTTGCTTTATTTGCCGATATCGGCGCCAACGACAGCCCGCAGAATAGTGTCCCGGGTCAGGAAGAAATATCCCCGGATATCCAAAGCGCGGAGGATCTCGTTCAAAGCCTGATCGATGCGGGCAAGCGCTATCTTGGCAATTCCTATAAATTCAAAAACCCGCTTGGGGATAAAATGGATTGCAGCGGATATCTCTCCTACCTTTTTTCCCTGCACGACATCAGCCTGCCAAATTCATCCGGCGCGATCGGCAAAAGCGTGGACAAGATCAATCTTGCTTCAGTTCAAAAGGGAGACCTGCTCTTTTTCAAGGGTAGAAACCGCTCTTCAAGCGCCGTCGGACACGTCAGCATGGTGATCGAGACCAATGGAAGCGATCTGAAAATGATTCACAGTTGCCAGCGAGGAGTCTTGATCGACGACTATCCCCGGATGAAATACTATCGGGATCGCTTTCTCTACGCGGGCAGAGTTCCGGATTTGCAGAAGATGCTCGCATCCATGGACAGCAGCGAGTTTCAAAGGCAAAAACCAGCAATGCCACAGGATCAAAGCGCTTTAAGCAAAGACGCAACATCATTGATCCCGACGCGAAACAGCGTCTCCATTATCGGGGTCGGAGACATCATGTTAGGCACAAATTATCCCTCCGATCAATTTCTGCCTCCCAATGACGGACGCGACCTGCTTCAGCCCGTTTATGCCATTCTCAAGGCTGCCGATCTCGCCTTTGCCAATCTCGAAGGCGTGTTTTTGACCGCGCCCGGTGAAACGAAAAAAGGTGCCGATCCGGGAAACAGCTATGCTTTCAAATCCCCGGATCACTATGTTTATCATCTCCGGGATGCCGGCATCGACGTGGTCAGCATCGCCAATAACCACATCGGGGATTTTGGTGAAACCGGCAAAGAAAACACCGTGAAAATGCTGCGCGACGCAGGAATCGAATATGCCGGATTACTCGAATACCCGATGGCGGTGTTCACCAAAGATGCCGTCCGTTATGGTTTTTGCGCCTTCGCGCCCAATAATGACACGATGAAACTAAATGACTACAAAACTGTTCGACGCGTGATCGAAGAACTGGACGCGGTTTCGGACATCGTGATCGTCTCCTTTCATGGCGGTGGGGAAGGGCAAAAATATCGTAATATCACCAAAAAGAAAGAGCTCTACCTGGAGGAAGATCGCGGCAATCCCTATGAGTTTGCACGGGTAGCAATCGATGCCGGAGCCGATATTGTTTTTGGACACGGACCCCACGTCCCACGCGCCATCGATCTCTATAAAAACAGGTTCATCGCCTATAGCCTGGGCAATTTTGCCACCTATGCCAGATTCAACCTCAAGGGCTCAAACGGGATCGCTCCCATCGTCAGGGTAAACGTCTCACTGAGCGGCGAATTCATCGATGCGCAGATCATTTCCGCCAAACAAAGCGGGGAAGGAGGTCCCGTGATTGATGCTGACAATGCCGCCGTCAAAGAGATCAGCAGACTCACGAAGATGGACTTTCCCAAGAGCAAACTGGTCATCTCAGACAGTGGATACGTGGCATTGAAACAAATTAAAGTGAACAGGTGAGCGGGTGAACATCTCACATCTCATCTCTCATCTCCATCCGATAAACTGATATTGACACAAAGCGCGGCTGATTATTTGATGCACACAAGGTGAGGAGCCGATTATTTTTATGCCTAAATATCTGATATTAATACTGCTTGCATTGAGCACGGTGCTGCTATCCGCCATCGGAAAAACGCCACAGGAACAGGCTGCTCTTGCCCAACTGCCTAAAATGCTTGATGGAGGAGGCTTGGATAGCCTAAGCATCGCTTTCGAAAAGGACTGGGATCTTTCCACCAAGTTCAAGAACCAAAACCAGCTTGACATTCTCTCAAACCCTTGGAACGCTTTTCCTTACATCGCGGATATGCGTCTGCGCTGTCATGAAGCAAGCACGATCTGTGGTGCCGCTGCTCTGATGGACTATTTTGGTTCCGAAGCCTGGCAGAGCGACGTCTGCGGTCTCTATGACGTCTATAAATCTTTCTGGCGTGGGCGCTATAAAGAAAAAGTGCGCAAACCGGCAGATGTTTTGGACTTCTATGAAGGTGTGCTAAAAGAACTTAAGCCACGCCTCGATGAAGTCTTTGGCAAGCTGAACAAAACGCAAACGGACAGCCTCACTGCCTTCTTTTTTACCGCTTTGAGCGAGAACGAAGACGCGCAGAAATATAAGGATTTCCTCAAGGGTGCGCAGCTACCAAATCTGGAAAGCTATGACCTGCAGCGCTTTGCATGGCTCTTTGAACAAGCGGATTATCAGGCACTGCACAATATCGGCATCTGTTATCTCGCCGCCTCCGATCTTATCTTTGAAGAAGCGCCCAAGCTCAGGTTTACCAAGACAAAGCCGATCATCAAAAGCAGTCCCTATGGAGTAATGATCATCGGCGGCACCGGAGACGACGTCTATAACGACCTGCAGATCAATGCTTTGCTGCATCAACCGCTATGCTTTGTCCTCGACCCCAAAGGCAATGACCGCTATGAGGCTCCGCTCAATACCATTTTTGACCACCCATTCTATCTTGCGATTGATCTTTTCGGAGACGATACATACCGCAATCCCTATCCCGGCGGGCTGTTTAGCGTTCGTGCCGGCTATGGTTTTTCCTACGATAAAGCGGGAAACGACAGCTACCAAAGCGACGATTTCAGCTTTTGCGCTTTTCTCGGCATGGGCATGCACCGCGACGAATCCGGAAACGATATCTATCAAGCTGGTCTATTCACTCAGGGCGCCGCGCTCTTTGGCGTATATGCCCTTATCGATGTGGATGGAAACGATTCCTACACAGCCACATCACTGGCTCAGGGGATGGGTTCCACATGCGGAGTCGGAACCCTTGTCGATCTCGGCGGCGCGGATGTCTATTACATCGGCGGCAAATATTTCCACGCGCCGTTGATGCCTTTGGACTATCGCTCCATGGGGCAGGGCATGGGTTTTGGTTTCAGACCAGACTATGCCGGCGGGCTGGGCTTGCTCTTTGATGCAGGGGGAAATGACAAATACATCGGCGGAGTCTATGCGCAGGGCGTGGGATATTGGTATGCCATGGGTCTGCTTGTCGATGAAAGTGGAAACGATGTCTATAATGCAATCTACTATCCGCAGGGCAGCGGAATCCACCTCGCTTGCGGGATGCTCTATGACCGCGAGGGCGATGATGTATATTACAGCAGAAACGGTCCCGGACAAGGCTCCGGACACGATTGGGGCTTCGGACTTTTGGTCGATGGCGCGGGAAACGATGCCTATTCCATCCACGGCGGAGTCGGAGTCGGACTCACCAATTCCGTAGGCATCTTTATCGATGTCAGTGGCGACGACCGTTATGAAAGAGCCGAAGCCAACAACTACGGCTATGCCAATTTTGCCCGCAGCACAGGCGGGATCGGACTTTTCCTCGATGCCGGAGGCAAGGATAGCTATCCCGACAGCCTGAGAAAGAACGATCACGACTGGACAAACGGCACCTATGGCATCGGTAATGACGTCTCAATCAACGAAATCACCAAAACCGCCATCGAAGCCCTTGCCGAACAAGCTGCCGCGCCGGATAGCCTGGATACGATCGCAAATATCTTCGCCGCCGCTTCGGAATGGGAAGTAGGCTCCGCGGTTTTGCGCGTCAAAGCTGCCCGCGCCATCTTGCTCAGCCGTGAAGAAGAAGCGATAAACTATATAATCAACAACAAGATAAACAGCAAGTCCGGTCTCGAATACCGTGCCATGGAAGCGCTGGTGCGCGTCTCCGGTGAGCTTGTCCGCCGTCTCTATCCTTTGATCTTTTTGCCGGACTCCCTGGCGGCAAAAAACGCTCTTTCGCTGATTGCCGCTTCCGGAGACAGTCTCGTCATCGAACCCCTAAAGCAGCTTTTGGCACAAAAGAAATATATAACTGCCTGCCTGTCCCTGCTCAGCTATGTAAACAGCGCGGAAAGCGTTGATATCTTATCCGCATACGTCTCTCATCCGAGCGAGCGCTATCGTTATATCACAGCGCGTTCTTTGATGCAGATCAAGCATCCTTCCGCGCGGGTATTGCTTTTGAGTATGGAACAAGACACGTCGTTTCTGGTCAAAACCCTGATTAAAAACCTGCCCATCGAGGAAAAATGATCGATAAACAAAGCTTTTTGAACGAGCTGCGGGAGCTGGGCATCAGCGATCCCGAAACGCTTTATTCCGCACTGGAAAACTATCAACGTATCCTCAAGGAAAAGAACGAACTGATCAACCTGATCTCGCGTCAGACTTCCGAGGAGGACTTTTGGTACAAGCATTTCCTTGACAGTCTCTTGGTCTTGAAATGTTTGGATTTATCTGGAAAGAAAGTGCTGGATTTCGGCTCCGGTGGCGGGCTACCGGGGATTCCCATCAAATTGGCGACACCGGGATGCTCGATGACGCTGCTGGATTCCGTGCACAAGAAAGCAGCGGCGATGACGGAAATGGTCTCCGAACTCGGTCTCAAGGATTGCACAGTTGCTTGCGCCCGCGTGGAAGACTACGCGATCGACGTGCATTTCCCGATCTTTGACTATATTCTCTGCCGGGCGGTGAAGATGGAACCCCGTTTTGAAGAGCCGCTTTTCAGTCTGCTCGCTGCCGGCGGAAAGCTGATCTGCTACAAGGCTCAGAGCTTTGAGGACATTGAGGGATACAGACCTCAGACGCTGCTGATCCATGACGCGGAGTGGGGCAGCCGCAAGATCATGTCGATACGCAAAAAGGATTTAAAGTAAATTGGATAGATATTTATGGCAAAAGTGATTACGATCGTGAATCAAAAAGGCGGAGTGGGCAAAACCACCACCGCCGTGAACCTTGCCGCCGGATTGGCGGTGCTGGAAAAGAAGACCCTTTTGATCGATCTCGATCCTCAGGGCAACGCTACCAGCGGTGCCGGTCTGAACAAGGAAACCCTCAAAGTGCAAATCTATGACGCGCTGATCGGCAAAGTTATGATTCAGGATGCAGTGCTGCCCACCAACACCGAAAACCTGTTTTGCGTGCCGGGAAACATTGATCTCACCGGCGCGGAGATCGAACTGGTGCACGAATTTGCCCGCGAACACAAGCTCAAAGAAGCCCTGCAGCCCATCCTCGCGGACTATGACTATATCATCATCGATTGTCCGCCCTCGTTGGGACTCCTCACTGTGAATGCCATGACCGCCTGCAGCGACCTCCTGATTCCGATCCAATGCGAATACTACGCTCTGGAAGGCGTCAGCCAGCTTTTGGCGACCATCCGTCTGATTCAGAAAAACCTCAATCCTTCGCTGAATATCATCGGCGTGCTGCTCACCATGTTTGACAAGCGGGTGAATCTCTCAATGCAGGTTGCGAAAGAAGTGAAACGCTATTTCAAGGAAAAGGTGTTTCACAGCATCATCCCGCGCAACATCAAACTCACCGAAGCGCCCGGCTTCGGCAAACCCATCTTTTTATACGACATCCGCTCTCCCGGGGCGATGAGTTATCTCAATCTCGCTCAGGAAGTTATCGAGCGAACATGAGGAGATTATGAACGAAAGACTTGGCAGAGGTTTGAGTGCGCTGATTCCTGATCGGGACAGCGTGGACACTGCGGGGGTGGCGCTTGGCAACCTTCCTCTCGACAAGATCAAAGCCAACCGCTATCAGCCGCGCAAGGATTTCAACGATGAAAAACTCCTTGAACTGGCGGAATCGATCAAGCAACACGGGATCATCCAACCACTGATTGTGACCAAGACCGAGGGCAGCGAATATGAACTGATCGCCGGAGAACGCAGACTCCAAGCCGCCAGGCTGGCAGGGCTGGATCTGGTTCCCGTAGTAATTCGCAGCGTATCCAAGAAGGATCAGCTTCAGCTTGCCATCGTCGAAAACATCCAACGCGAAGACCTCAATCCGATCGAGGAAGCCCTTGCCTATCAAACCCTTGCAGAAGATTTTGCCCTCACGCATCAACAGATCGCCCAAAGCATGGGCAAAGACCGCGCCACCATCACCAACAGCATCCGGCTCTTGAAATTACCCCTTCCAATCCGCGGATACATCTCGCAAGGCTTGCTCAGTTCGGGGCACGCGCGTGCCATCCTCAGCGTGGAAGACGATTATCAGCTGCTTTTTGCCGATTTTTTGATCAAATTTAAGCTCAATGTGCGCCAGGCAGAGGAAAAAGCCAAAAGCTTCGTCCAAAGCCTGAGCAAGGATGAAGAAACTCCCCAAAAAACCGCGCTCACGAGAAGCTTTGAACAGGAACTGAACCATGCCCTCGGTCTCAAAGCGCGTGTCCGCGATCACAAAGGCAAAGGCAGCATCACCCTTGAGTATTCCAGTCCGGAAGAGCTCGAACGCTTCAAAAACCTCATCAAAAACATCAGGTAGGTGACACATGAAACGCATTATCGTGACCGGAGGCGCCGGGTTCATCGGCGCTAATTATATCCACAACCTTTTTGAAGACAATGACTTTGGCGGCATCGTCGTCAATGTGGACAAGCTCACTTATGCCGGCAACCTCGAAAGCTTGCAGGACATCCAAACCGAACACGGTGGGAAACGCTATTTCTTCGAACTTGCCGATATCTGCGACCCGCGCAAGATCAAGGACATCTTTGAAAAATACGAGCCGGATACGGTGATCAATTTTGCTGCCGAATCCCACGTCGATCGTTCCATCGAAGGTCCGATGGAATTTATCAACACCAATATCACCGGCACCGCGGTGATGTTAGACGCTGCCAACCAATACTACAAGAAGCTCGATGACGAGGCGAAAAAGAGATTCCGTTTTCATCACGTTTCCACGGACGAAGTCTATGGTTCGCTTGGCGATGAAGGGATGTTTTTGGAGACCACGCCCTATGATCCGTCGTCTCCTTATTCAGCTTCCAAAGCGGCTTCCGACCATCTTGTGCGTGCCTGGCACCGCACTTTCGGCTTGCCGGTTTTGATCTCAAACTGCTCAAACAACTATGGCGGCTATCAATTCCCCGAAAAGCTGATTCCCCTGATGATCCTCAACTGTCTGGCTCACAAACCTTTGCCCGTTTATGGCAAGGGCTTGAACGTGCGCGATTGGCTCTTTGTGCGCGATCACTGCGATGCCATCAACATCATCGTCAAACATGGAAAACCCGGCGATACATACAACATCGGCGGGCACAACGAAATGAAGAACATCGATATCGTCCACACCATCTGCCATTTGTTGGACGAGCTCGCGCCTTCTGAAAAGCTCTCCTCCTACACGGAACTCATCACCTACGTGACTGACCGTCCGGGACACGATCTCCGCTATGCCATCGACGCCTCCAAGATCCAGCGCGAACTCGGCTGGGCGCCAAAAGAAACCTTCAACACCGGCATCCGCAAGACGATCGAGTGGTATCTACAAAACCGCGTCTGGTGGCAAAACATCCAAAACCAGACCTATCGACAGGAACGCCTCGGTCTGATAAAATAAGCGATATCGTAATGACAATCGCCTGAACTGTCGCAGGTGTTCATCACTCGTGGCAGTGAGATTACGAATTCCCCTTCCCACCAAGATTTAACTCATTGCAGGGCAATTTTTTACAGACATCTCCGCAGCATCAGCATGCTGCGCTACCTCCTTAGCATTACGGAGTCAATACGGACTTATACTAATTCGCTTGTATAAATCCAAATTATGATTATAGTATCTCCAGAACAACAATAGCTGGAGGTACAGATGAACCGTATTCATGTTAACGACACATTGCCTGCTGAAGAGCTAAGGCATAGAATGCTTGCCAGTAAGGACATCCAAGAGCATAAGCGTTGGCAGGCCTTGTATTTGGCCAAATCCAAAGCGTTATCAGCTAAAGAACTTGCAGATATGATT
>JAUYAR010000140.1 GCA_030693415.1 Candidatus Cloacimonadaceae bacterium
ACTCATAAATACTATGTAACTATATATTAGATAATACTCTAGCAATACTGGCTCTCAGTAGCGGAACGAGTGGCTCTATTTTTTGGAGGAGTGGCTCTCATCAAGCGGAATGGGTGGCTCAGTTACTCCGGAATATCCAATTGAACAGAGTTTATGATTCTAAGACTGAGGTCATCATCTATGATTATGTAGATCAGGAAGTTCCGGTTTTGGCTGCTATGTACCAAAAGAGAATTAAAGGGTATTCTGGAATTGGATATTGTTTTAAGTAACATTTTGTTTGAATTGAGCATCTTAACCAACTAGTCGTGTATATTCAATAGACAACACAGGTTGTGACCCACGCTTTTTCTGCATTAGATCAGTTTGCCACAAATCGTGTTTTAAATTCGATTACAAAAATATGGTGGAGTAGCTAAGTTCCTTATTATTCAATAAATATTTCAATCTCCCAAAGTCCAAGTGTTTTCATTACTGAACTGTAGATACATGCAGAGTTTTCATCTGAGTTCCTCTCCCAAGGGGTATTGGTGCAAACTTCAAGTAATCCACTATTTTCCTTTAGTAACTCACAAGCGCCTATTAATGGACATGATGACTCAATAACATTCTTTGTGTCAGAAATGAAGGAAAAGAAATGTCGGAGTGTTGAGAAAAACCCCTTTGCAATAAAAAAGTATTCATTAAAGAACTTATCATTATTGTCACCATCAAACACGCCCATTTCGCTAATTGGGTTTTCAACTATGATTGGACATAATCGTTTGATAAACTGATAGAATTTCGCTTGATTAATTACTAAATCACATAGTATATCCCTCTTTTTTTCTCTAATGTCAAAGAGTAATTTAGCAACTATCAAATATGCATCAATAGCCATAATTAGATGAGAATTGAGATTGTTAGCTTTCAAGTTTTTGTGTTTATCAAGGATATCTAAGTAGAACTCATGTTTGGTTTTTCCTATTGATGATTCTATGGCAAAAACGAATTCAACAATTTCAGAATATTGTACAGAAATATCTATTCCTGTATCTTCGTATTTTTCAAGAAGTGCATATAACATTGAAACTGGGTAAAGAGTATCCAGCGCAATATCAAGAATAATAAACTTGCACTTGTCATCAGCTTTAACTTGTTTGAAATCAAATAGATAATCCACCATAAAGTATGGTAGTAATGGTGGAACCTTAACCACATCTGGATGCCCTTTGTCTAATAAGATGCTTTCCGCAATTCTTTGAGCAATATAAGCTTGGCATTCTTGTAAATCACTAATACCGATAAAGTATCTACGTTCACCTAAAAATGCTGAAAACTGGATATCTACATAATGCTCCTCAATATTTATAATCCCGATGTCATGAACATCAATTTGTTTATTATTGAGTATACCAGTTGATACGACTTTACAACTAAAACCTCTTTCTAATGGCGCTATAGCCTTGATTTGATCGATAAGTCGCCCATTATCGGGAGAGTCGAAATACAAAAAGAGGTTTCTATGCTTGTCATAATTATCTGATTTGATGATCGAAACTTGCCTATCAGTTATAATAGTATCTTTAACAAAGGAAAGTACATCATCGATAAAAGAGAGAAATCCCATTACTGACGAACAATAAGCGAAATCCTGGATAAAATGTATATATTCATGTAAAAAAACTGGATAATCTTGGTATGATAGCCTATCATCTTTATCAAAGGCGATCTCAAAGAGGTGCATAGTGAAAGACAATGGTCTATATTGAGCTATGGTTGGCATAATTTACTCCTACTAAGATTTCTAACCTATTCATACAATCTTCTTACTATCTAATCATGCTCTGGATCATTTACGCTAAATGACCTAATGTAGGTTTCAAATCTGTCAATCATTTCCGACTTTGATTGGTTTAATACTGCTATCAAAAGTGCCATATTGATAGTCTTCTATATTAAGTACATTGCTAATGAATGCATTCATAAGATTTCAGTATTTTTTGAGGAATTCGAGTGTGATTGCATGCCAATATTCACTACTTCATCTTGCAGGTGGGGTTTTCCAACTCATTCTATGTGGAGAAATCACAGGAGGTGGAGCATTCCACCGATTAAGGAAATCTCCGATATCATCAATTTCAAGAAAAGCAACCGATGCCTGTGGTTGACCATGTAGGTGAAATATCTCTTTGTTGTAATCTTCTCTAAATGGGGCATATGCGCTACTCCCACCATAGCTGCCATTGTTTGCAACAATTACCATTTGATACATGTGATAGTGTAGAGCTAGTGCCATTTGGTCATAAGTCTTTACGTCTTGATTGAAAGAGGGAATTATATACACATCAGATTCCTCTCTTAGATCTGCTGCGAGTCGAATATCAGTTGCATCGTAGCAAATTGACGCAGTTAGTTTCAATGGTTCTTCCCCTTCTTTCCACAAATAATGCACTATCCATTGACACGGTCTGAAAGGTCTGATATGAGTTTGAGTGCGATTGAACCTAATAATTTCATGAGGTGATAAGTTACCCTTACCTTGTCGTCTAATAACAACCTGAAGTCCTCCCTGTGGTGTCTGAGTTGGAATTATCCATAACGCAGAATTTACAAGTGGTTGATTGGGCTCTGTTTCAGTATAATTCATCCCAGCTAATATCACGGTTTTGCGGTCTCGTGCAAACGGAACAAGACTTTGAAATATATCCTGGGGATGAATTGATAACTCTGGGAAAATCAGTAAGTCTAAACGTGAGCTACGACTGCGATGTGTCTCTCTCAAGTCTAATAATTTTTTCACAGCAGCAAGAGAAGCGACTAAATGATTTCTATGACAACGGCGAACCATAGAATCAGAAAATGTTAAATCAATATTGTTAAAACAATCGCTATTCGGAATTACCTTTTGCACAATACAAGCTCGTAATGGCCGAGTTCCATCTTGTAAACTTCTGAAAGGTGGAGCGCTAACCGGCATCATAAGAACCGATGACTGATGGCCAAGCTTATCTTTAAGGTTTTTGAACCTTAAATCAATCTGATGTAGTGTTTCGGAGATACCTTTATTTATCCAAACATCAAATGAACTTTCATTACAACCAGGCCATTGTAATAGAGAGAAGAGTAATTTCTCTGTCCAATCAGATATCGGAAGCCAATCGGCTCCGAAAGCTGAAAAACCACTATATAACCCATGATCTCGTTGATACCAATGGCTCTCTGGGATACGATAGATAGGAAGATTTTCCTTCCAAGACAATCTCTTAACACTTCTTGAATAGTCATATTGTCTTGTTAGCAAAAAGCGGATAAGGTATGCAAGATTAAATCGCCATGAATCTTCAACTGTACACCAAAGGGGTGGTGTGTACATTGAATTGATGTCATGTGTTAAGTTTAAATCAACATCTATCTTTTCAAAGTACTCCGTATTGTCATTATTGAAAGCTATGTTGACTGCACCAGGTGAGATCACGTATTTTCTATTTGTCTCAAAGCTCATATACAAATTTAGAAATAGAATGGAGAACTTTAGAATCGATAACTCATTAATGCACTTTATAGATTCAGAGTTATCTGAAACAAAGTTCATTAAGTTTGCATAACCTGGGGTGACACTAACTTTATCATTTCGCAGCAAATCAGATGATCTTTTATTAAGAGTTAAATTTGCCCCGGGTTGTGATAGCAATTCTAATGCGAAAGAAGGATCTCTTTCGAGGATATGTTCAAATCTGTTCGTTGTAAGAAGTGGTGTAATTAACTCTCTGGCATCACCTTCATTAAGGTGTGATCTTCTGGCAAGTATTGCATACATTGCAAAATCACGATCAGACTTTCCAATGCTGTTCCCTTGAAGCAATAGAACCATTCTTTTATAGTGCTTTGTTTCTTTGGTTTTCCCTTCTCTACTTATGGGAACATCGTTTGGGGAAAACGCAAGTAAAAATAGAAGAATCTGTTGCTTTAAATACCATGGAATTGATTGGGTTGGTAAATTTAAAATACGAATTCCTTCTGTTTTTAGTGCTTCTCGATATTTTGATATGTCAATATTTTCAGGAAATGACTCTTGATTCTCAATAAATCCAGTTTCAGAAGCACCAGCTCTGAATATTTCTGATAGGCAATACCAAGCAACTCTACGTTTGCTCTTACGTCCACCACCTTTGAGTGTGTATTGACGAAGAAGATGGAGTACAGTATTCAAAATGGCCACATCGGGACAAATATCTAGCCCCACTCTTAATAATCTAACATTTGAAGGGTCTTCAATCCAATTTTCTATCAAACCTAATGCGAATATTTTCGCTTCTTCATCTAATTCCTGTCTTGTAAACCTAACAACGCTATCTTGATCATTAAGTTGTTCTTCACAGAAACCGCATTGTTCCACCTTATCAAAAAGCAAAAGTCGTAGTGAACGATAAGTGCTTCTATAACGATGAGCAGAAAAACGGGCAACAGTATCATCGTGCACATCTGGTACTGGTGCAAACTGAAAAGATTGATTATCTAGACGCCCATCGGAAAATCGAGATTGAGAACGAAGCAGTCCTTGTATAGCAGATAGAACCTCTAATCCCCCCTTTGAATCAAATCCTCCAGAAATCCCATGTTGAATTTGCTGCATTCGCTTACTTTGTCTTACTAATGGACGTTTGTCTCCGAAAACATCTATAACTTTAGTTTTGTCAGAAGATACCTTCAATCCTGAAGCATGTATGTTTAAACCATCCTCCAGCCAAGAAACGATATCAGCTTTAATACTATCTAGACTGGGGGTTTCTTCAACGGATAACACAATTCTGAGATCGTCAACATACCGGCATACATCTAAAACCTTTATGTCCGGTTTGATAAGAGTATTGAAAGATGCTCTAAGAAATTCATCAAAATCTTTGAGTATAACATTTGATAAAAAACCGCTTGCAACAAGACCCTGAGGTAAGGCTATGTTTATAAATCCTTCTAATTCTGAGCATTTAATGTAATCCTCTACACATTGAATGTTTGACTTCTCTTTATTCCATTCCCAGTTAAACACTCGCCTTATTAATGCTATGAATTGAGGATCAGCTTCGGCACCTAACAATCCGATTATTTTATTGTGAAGCAATTCTGGACTCACTCGATCATAGAATTTTGAAAGATCTGATTGAACGATGTAGATTCTTCTATCCCCTTGATGCTCACTTGCGACAACATCAGATCTTTCAATGAATTTATTATAATCCTGGTAATAGGAACGGTAAAGCTTTGTAGAACCCCAATGATGAAGTAATTCGCCATTATCTCCAGTGCTACAATACAAGCGGTTTCCATAAGAAATTGTCTGCTTTCTTTCTTCAGACTTATCTAATGAGACTATTGGGCTTCCTTGTAATTGTTCCATTTGATCAGCCAAGCATAACATAATGGCAGTTGCCAGAACTTGATCTTCGATGCAAACATGCGCTAAAGGCCTTAGTTTTGTTGAGATGTTACTTCTAGGCACCCACTTGTTATGCTCATTAATATGCCAACACTGGCTTTTGGGTGCAGGCACAATTTTTAGGGGTTCATTCCTCCAAGTAGGAATTCTATCAGATAACTGATTAATAAAATTAGGTAAGTCAACCGATGCCAGATCAAGTTCCAATGAATCAGCATACCAATTGTGGTAGCGAATATATGAAGCTGTTTTCTTCCAGGCTTGAATGAGAAACTCAGGTCGTTTAAGGTAACTAATACTTGGGATTGGATGTTGCACATAACCTCCAAAAATGCAATAAGATTTCTTTGCCCAAATGGAAATGTTTTAATCGTGAATTCGAGTAGTTCACTTTTTAATTGTTTCCCATCTTTCATAGGGCCAGACAGCTGTCTTATATTCTGAGAGCTTTGAATGAATATGTTCTGCAACTGTGCTATAGGTGGATTCAAACAATTTGCACAGATACAAGTTAATGAAGTACTTGGGTAATGTGATATAATTCATGTTGAATTCATATTCTGGATTCCATATATACTCTTCTTCTTCTGCAACAGCAATATATGGATATAGAACTGTATCAGTGATAGTACTTACAATATCTTTCCATCTTTCCAAATCTTTGTCTTCCAACCCAGTAATTCGAACAATTGATAAAAGGACAAGCAAGAAAAACTCAACAAATTCCGCAGCAACTCTTGATGCATCATAACCACAATAAAAATACTGCTTGTAATCAAAACATAGACCTTGAAGTTTTTTTCTTGAAATCGAGTCATCTTTAAGCAATAGATAGCATAATACGGTTAACAAGTTCTGATATACTGAATCCAAAGTAAAGAAATTGAATACAGTTGTGCTGTTTTTATTGATAATCAATTTCTGTATTAGGATTTCTGGTTTACTAATTGCATCAAAGGTACTATTGCAAAAGATTGACCTTATGGGCAGTGGTATTAGATTCAAATCACATTTATCTCCATCAACTTTAGTAATCTCTAATACAAGGCTTGAGATAGTAATGTAATCTTCTGGGAATTCTAATCCAGTAAGCCATTTTGATATGTTATCACTTGTGAGATGGTTGGCAAATGCATTGATGAAATCTAAGTATATGGGACTAAGATTTGAATGAGGATTGTTACTCTGTGGCTTTGTTTTCTCAAGGATTATGCGATTAATAAGCTTCTTGCCACCATGGTTCCAATGAGTTAACAATAATGAATCAGCAACCTCAAAGTTAAACCATTCTAATGCTTCAGGATGATATAGATTCTCAATTACATAGGCTATAATGAAAGCGATTTCTTTTTCGGATAAAGTATCCAATTCCTTTATGTCATCCTTATTTAAATGTATTTCCAAGCCATAGAAGTCAATTAGTATTGCAAGGATAACTGGAGGGATTTTGGGTACCCATCTAAAATCTAGTTTCATTTTCTGTGAAACAAGCATAATAATAGAGTTATATGATAATGCATGAGAGTCTAAATATGCTGTACTTCGAAACAACCGGCTCCATTCATCAACAGTTTTTGGGTTCTTATCAATATTTGTATTTTGCTTATAGAGTACTTCTGAAAGAGAATTGATTAGAATAAGGAAAATGCTATTGCTTCTATCATTTCCAATTCTATCAACAAACATATTTACCATTTCGCTCTTATAATCACCTCTGTAACTACTCCTTAGGATTAATATGAATATGTTTCCAAGAGCAATATGGTTATCTATGAAATTATCAGTTAAGGCTAACAATATGTCAGAGTAATTTTTTAACACTAGTTCTGACTCATCATTTTCGTCTTCTAAACATATATACCCCAGATTGTAATCGAAAGGATATCTGTAGGTCACCTTATCATGTATAGAAAACGAAATGTTGTTACTAATTGGCTTTTGAGATGCTAACTCAATTATGATATCCCATTTTAGCATTGTATTGTTAGCCAGATATTCGGATAGTACTCTATAAAGATTATCCATTCAAAACCTCATTAATGCTTTTTGCCCCACTTAACAGATTTATGTATTTGGAACAAATCATTGCACATTGCAATTCATCATTTACAGGTACTATATCTACTTCTTTTATATTTCCGATACTATTCGTTACCACTATAGGTTTCAGCAGTGATGAAGATCCATCACTTGTATCTCGTGAAAAATAATATCTATTATGAAATTCATCATTTGAGGCAACGAAATCTACAAAATTTGGATACAACTTTTTGGGAGGCATAATTCCATTCAAATATATCGGATACCTAGTGTATAAATCTTCCAGTTTAGTTAGAACACTGCTATTGTCTTTTATAATCTGAGTTTTTGCACGTTTCGGATATCCGCATATCGTAAACTTTACAGTAAAGTCAGATTCAAATAGATATCTTCCTATCGCATTAATAAATGCCCTTTGATCCTCGAAAACCATACTTAGCGCATTAGTAGCATCATGCTCTTGAATTGGTCCGATAAAATAAGGATCAAAAATAATTATATCAGGGCCAAGGAAATTGAATAAATCGTAGAAAATATCACTCAATGCCATGTATGCATCATTATCAGAGAAATAGTTGCTTTTATACCATGTAATAGGTTTCATACAATTTATACCTTATTTGTTCTATGAAATGAACGACCATATGCATCAATCATTGTGTTAGAAATGATATTCATATTTAAAACAACATCTTGTATAAGAGTAAAAGAAATACATCTCTCAAGTTTTTCATTGATATAATAATAGAGGTTTCCACTTGCAATAAAGTCATTTAAGTCCGCTATGAATAAACCTGAGCTTGTGTTTATTGCACCTTCTCCCTTGTACTCATCTTCATCATTAGTGATCTTAATTGTATACTTTTTATTGTTGTCAAAACTCTCTTGCACAAATCCGATTATCTGTTTGCTTCCTTGTCCCTTTACTGAAGCAGTGTGTACTCCTCTAAAGGAAATGTCCTTTTGTCTTTGGAGATTTATAGCGATTTGATTAGATTGGATGTAAGTTAGATATTGTAGAGGAGTAAGAATTCCGATTGGTTTGATGAAATCCGTATCTTCACTAGCGTAACCACACAACAAATTCCAATTCTCTTCAATCCGCAACTCAATAGGAAAATAATCCGAAACATCACAAAAATAAGATACGGAAGACAAAATAAGATTCGAATCTTGCATTTCTTTTCGAGTTACATTGGGTACTTGAAAAGTAACATCGTTTCCATTAATATCAACTGGAGTTTTATTGATAATAGAATAGAAAATAGCTTCAGCTTCCTTATCATTGCAAAATGCTACATGTTGATTAATACTCAATTGTCCTGATAATCTATGTGCTTTACCTTTCCAGAACCAATATACGTCGTCATTCTTACAAAAATCATTAATGGGTTTTCTATATAGGAAAATAAGTCTCTCTTCATTGGAACCTATTAATTCTTGTGTTAACAGGAGTATTACATTCATATTGGGTTCAGTTTTCATGACACATAACCTCGATTTAGTTCAGTGGTGTATCACCAAGTTTGTTAGTATTAGAAGGTATTACAGAACTCATTATGATACCTTCACGTACGTCACTTCAAAAGCCCGGCACAGTCTATACCGTTGATTTCTATTTGTAATCGCAAAGGCATCTTTATAGTCGTACTGCTGAAAGATGTCGAGACCTCGACCAAGGATTATCTTCCAGCCGGTATCGGTTTGGATATAGCGGTCATGAATGGATTCATCGTATTCATAAGTGAAGAGGATACCCATCGAGATACAGGACTCCTGGATTTGTTTCAGGAAAGAATCCTGCTGAGAATCATCAAAGTCACTGGGCTTGGTAAACAGATGCACTTCCACCTCATCAGCATCAGATTTTCCGAGAGCGATAGTCTCCATCAGTTCCATCAGGTTCTTGGACTGATAGAAGGCACTGATGTAAGGGTCTTTGATTTCCAGCTTAGCTGCTCCCTCCAGATACTTCCCGAAAAGCTTCTGATAAGAAATGCCACTTTGGTTTTCTTTGATGACGATATTCCCTGCTTTGAGAATATGCGTTTCTGGCGCATCTTTCTGCTTGGGTTGAGTATTTTCACCAGATTCGGGCTTGGACGCCGTGTTGGGCACTAACTCGTCCTCTGTTTCGGGAATTTGAGCATTATAGTAAAGTGGATATTGAATCTCTTCCGTGGTTTTCACGAAATACAGCTTTTGCTCTTTATCAGAATAGGCAAAACGCACCGGCTCATAAGTAGCGTCAATTCGCATAAGCTGGTCTTTGACTCGTTTCCTGCCTTCCATCGAAAATTGCAGTAATTCTTCAATTTCTTCCTTTGAAGCTTTTTGATTGGGATAGATTACCTTCATCAACCCGGAGAAGGTCTTTTGCACACCATCCCGATCACGGGTAGAGATATCTGAAACGAGGTCAAAGTGCTCTTTGTATAATTGCGAATAATCCGAATTACGAAAAGCTCTCAGTATCTCTGCCAGATAATCCACTACAAACCCATAGCCATTAGAGAACATCTCTCCTCTGATAATTGGCACTTCCCAGCCCGGAAGATAGCCATGTAGCCTATCCAGAAAAGCTGAGTCATAGTATTTTTCTGGTAGTTCGTCAAAAAGGTTTGAGTTCTTCAGCATATAAGCTACATTATGCCGTGTATTGCCTACAAATGTCATAGAGGCTTCTGCACCCAATGTTTCAATGCCTCTGGAGAAAGTCTTATTTGCCATATAATTTTTCATGATGTCCACCAAGGCTTTATCCACAGTCTTTTTCTTTCCGGCAAATTCATCAAAAGCAACTACATCCCAATAGCCTACCAGTCCGATTCTGCCATTGGAGTTATTCACGAATAGCTTAGGAACAGACACTTCTCCACCTGAGATCAATATCCCATGAGGAGAGAACTCAGAATAGATATGTGATTTACCGGTACCCTTAGGTCCGAGCTCTATCAGATTATAGTTTCTTTCACAATACGGCACCAGGCGTGTGAGCTGCATTAGTTTCAATCTGCGGCTCATGGTTTCCGGGTTGAAGCCGATACTCTGGATTAGCAGGTCTATCCACTCATCAGAAGTGAATTCCGTCCGCTTTTCCAAGAAGGTATCCATATCAAATTTGGATAGTTGCACTGGTTTAATAGAACTCATTATCCAAGGAACGCTGTTTTTATCCTCAGTATAGACGTATTCAAGCTCTGAGATGCACCAGACACCACTCACTAAGAGTTTTGGATGTTTCTTTATAGTATCAGAATCGACCACTACTTTACTGATACCCAGGCTGGAAAATGAAGCCTCGTAACAGTCGTTTTTATCATTCAAGGATACGGAGATTTTATCAATGACCTTATGCCTGCCCTTTTCCTTGATGATGGATTTGATCAGTCCGGCTTCGTTGCGATGCACATAATGCTTGGCAAGGATATCTTTGACTGTGTCGATACCAGCCAAAATGCTTGCTTCATCCGAAGTGGCACAATACTGACCCAGCAGATATTCCAGCACATAGGTTGGCACAATGGCATTACCCTTCACGGTCTTCACAAGGTCTTTCCGTACAACTAAGCCTGGAAAGTTGGCATTGATTTTGTCATCAAGTTTGCTCATCATAGCTCCTTAAAAGTCAGTTCCAAAGATACGACTGATAGTGAATTTCTCGCATTTGTCTTTGTAGAGTTTGTATTTATTTGTCCCCGGGATTGGTTGCTCCAGCTTGAGCACAAGCTCATCATTAATACTTTCACCAGCCTTGCTGGAGAGCAAGAATCGGCATTCAATGTCTCGCTCCTTATCGTTCAAAGAAGTCGAATCAAACACCATTGTCTTTAGCTCGGACACTGGCTCATCTAACTGATTAAATAGACCGATTCTCAATGTCACAGCCTTCAGCTTGTCATCCACAGGCTTGGTTTGGTAAAGCCTGAACACAAGCACACCAGAGGTGATATTTCTACCCCCACTGGTACGGATTTCCACCTCTACCTCATTAGTGTCACTCACTCGTTTCTTGTTTATCTTGAGTAGGGGAATACAAATCTCCTGCAAGCTGGCTCCTCCATGCACATATCTGCTTCCAGAACCACTTTGTCTCATTCTCTGGTTTCCTCGGGGGATCGCCACTTCAATATCTCCATGCAGCCCAAGCTGTTCAGCCCTGAAGATCAGTACATTGGGGTTATCCTCAAATCCCTTTCCAATGATGCCTCTCCTGAATTTTGTAGATTTCGTTGGTAATGATATCTCTTCATTCAAATAGCTGCTAACACTCAGTTCTTGCTGTTGATAGAGAAAACCATGATCGGCTGTAATGATTATATTGTTGGCATTGGCAGATGTGAGTTTTCTCACCAGGCTCACAAGGTCGTTCAAAGCTGTTTCTACTGCCTCAAAAACCTTCGCTTCACTCACCAGTTTATCCCCGGTGGCATCGATCACGTTATGATAGACATAGATAACATCATAATCTCGATACAGTTTCTTGCCTTCATCGGAGTTTTTGCTCATAACCTCTTCAGTTCTGATGGCAAGTGCCTTACCCGGAAGATGCTTATCCAGTACTTTTGCTCTGTTTTCAGTACCGGAGCTACTCAATCCATCCACTGTTACGTTTCCTGATTCATCCAATTCAATAGTATGATGAGGTAAAAGAGCTGCCATGCCTACAGCCGTAATACTTGGCAATACTCCCTGCATGGCTGTCAGTTCCGCTTCATAACGGTCTTCCTGGCGTATTCTGCTCATCAGTTCAGATGCAATCTCAAAACGTAAGGCATCAGAGATAATCACAAATATCTTCTTTCCGGTTTGGGTAATTGGAATCACATGCTTTTCCCAAAAACTGGTTTGGGGATTTGGTAGAGCATTGATCCAGGTCTTCTGCTGGGCAAGAATAGCTGACCAGCCTGTGTTTAGCTTAAACAAATAGTGGTTCACATAGCTCTGCTCAACTTTCTGAGATAGCTC
The DNA here is from genome assembly GCA_030693415.1 of Candidatus Cloacimonadaceae bacterium. Lineage (NCBI taxonomy): Bacteria > Pseudomonadati > Candidatus Cloacimonadota > Cloacimonadia (SeqCode) > Cloacimonadales (SeqCode) > Cloacimonadaceae (SeqCode) > Cloacimonadaceae bacterium (SeqCode). Next base: position 12,425 of record JAUYAR010000140.1, read on the forward strand.
TTCAAAAAGAGTGTAATGAGAGAAGCGGTTGTAATACAGATTGAATTTCCGATACTGATAATCGATGTTAAACCATTCTGTGCTATAATCGGCAAAGCCCTTGCTTAGGGAGTAGATATCGAGTTTTGCTGTATTTATGCCATTGAAATAGTCTGCGGCTGCCAAGAGGCAATTGTATGCTGTTTCATACTTGTAATACCAATGGCTGTTCTTACGTTTTTGTATCGTATTGCTAAGAGCTCTGAGGTCACCAATTCCATTACTGACCTGCTGAGTTAGTTCGCTCAAGACCCTCTTTTCAATCACCTCAAACAGATCCAGATTCATCAAATCATCCAGGTTTTGCTTTGTCATCCAAGTTTCAATTCTCAGCCAAGTAACACACTTCTCAGAAATGGCTTCAAAAGCTTCACGATACTGAGGTAGGGTTTTGAATAGCTTAAGCAGATAGATTCCATCTTTATTGATTGTCTGCTTTTTATCAGCTTCAGAGTTTTGCAGGATATCTCCGGTAAGGTTTTTAACAGTCTCATTGAATAGATCAATTGCCAAGTCCCTAAAAGATGGGCTCTCTTGTGTGTAGCCTATCAGCATCTGGATTTGCTTCCAGAGAAATTCCTGTAGCTTGCATCTGGTGATTAGGTCGAGTTTGTCTTTGCTTCCCAGGGCATCTTCAGCTAACAAACTAAGGATTATTTCTTCTTTCCGCATATCTGATGAGGTGCATACTGAAACCATTTTCCACCTTATAGTGGTCAAGGATTCGTCTTCAGTTAACAGCTTTTTAAGGTCTGCTATTCGCCTTGCTGCCGCAAAAAACTCTTTATGCTTCCTCGGTATCTCAATATAGTCGTTTCTGCTCAGACCCAATTCCTGCAACAATAGAGATGCTGGATCGATATGTAGTTCTTGGTTGGAAAGTAGCAAGTCCAAGAGCCAGTTTTCCGTGTCATGTGGTCGGGCAGAAGCAAAATACAGCAGGAATTTCTTATCTGGTTCTTGCATCAGGATACGATACTTGATCCCGAATTCATCGTTTGAGACCTCAATCTTCTCTATTCCATCCGGCAGCTCTAATGCCCAATATTCCTCTCTAAACTCATGCTGCTCGTCATACCAGAACAGAAGACGGTGAGTATCAAACTGTTGGGTTATTATGTTTTCGAGTTTCATAAGACCTAAAACCTAATCCCTTTCAAAGCCCCATCAAACATCGCATAATTCACTTTCACCCCATCATCCAGATCAATCTCAATCCGTTTCTCAGCCATTGGAAGCAGTACTTCGCTCTCCCAATCCTCCAGCTCTGTCAGCATAGCCGTGTAACGCACAATTTCCTTATTGGAAAGGATTTTGTCCCGTTCTGATAGTTCCGGACTGGTTACCAGATGTTGTAACTGGGCTATCTTCGCTTTTACCTTTTCGAGATATTCCCGCAGATAACCATTTAGGATGATGGAAAGCGTATCCGGCGTATAGCGGTGCATATAGATCAGAGCATTAAAGCTGCCTTTGGGGCTACTAAAAAGCCAGTAAATGGGACGTTTCTTATAACGCTTCAAGTGGTCATTGTAAAAGTCTTTGATAAAATAGGCACGGATGTCATTATCAATCGCATCTTCAATGAAGCGGAGGTTATCATTGAAGTTTTCCTCACCAAATGTGACCTTTAGGAATACCTTAAACCTATCTACTATATCATCCGTGAACCACTCACTATCCAGTATGGGGATTACATTGTCCTTGTCAGGTAGGAAGCGGGACGGGTGTATCTTAGCAAGATAAGCATCCAGACTTTCTCCTTGATTGGCAAGAATCAAACCCGGTTTGTCTATTGAATATCTGCCAAACATACAACCCACAGCATAGGAGATAAGTTCCTTCATGGTATCAGCCAACAAACGCTGTTCCAGAATATTGTTCAGGGGAAATCTGCTGCTTCCTTCTTCATTTCCCTCATGATTCTCTCGTGATTCCCTCGTAATTCCCGGGTCGGACGAGGGAATCGCCTGGGAATTACCTGGGTTGTATAAGGCGTCAGAGTATGGAGATACAGCGTCCGCATTATAGCGGTAGTAAGGATTACAGGTAAGAGTGATCTCTTTTAAGGGAACTTCAGGGCTTAGTTCATCTTGCAATCCGTATGCCTCGATGAAAATCAGGTTGTTCTCTTCCTCCATTGTCTGTATCCTTAGTGCAGCTACTATCCACTTATCTCTCTGCATAGCATAACATTCCCTAACAGCTAGCCTCTCACCCCTTAACCCTAACAATGGCAATTGCTGAAAATCCCATGATGTTTCGTAGGAGTCCCAGTCATCTTTGACAACTTGGACACACTTTTCTACAATACAGTCTACCCTTGCGTAGCTCCCAGTGTGCATGTAAGGTAGTTTTGACAAAGGACCTTCATGAAAGTCTAAAGTCGGTGACAAGACTAATAGAAGATCACAAATCAAAACTGAGTTGAGAAATCCACCAACACTGTTAAATTCCTCAATCTCTTTGGGAAAACAAACAGAGCCTTTCGTCTCAAACATGAATCCTTTGGGGGAGAAACGAAAGGAAGCTTTACTTGAGGATATTGTTGACCAAGACCAGCCTTCAAGAAAGTAGTAATTTGGATTTCTAATCACTGAGCGGAGTTTTCCATTATCATATGTAAAATTCCTTAACTCAAAACCGTCATTTTCCCAGTTGACTAAGTAATCGTTATTCCCATACCATCTGCGGAAGGAACCGCCTTTATTGCATGGAAACCACTTCTTTCCTGACTCTCGAGCTTCTTGTCTGGAATTCATGCTGAATCCAATTCTATTCAGAGAAGGTTCAAACCATTGCCTTAAGAATCTATCGTTGTCTGCTGTAGCTAATCCCTGTCTTGGTGAAGCAATATCCCCAAGGGGTTTAGAACTTACAAAGATCTCTTTTACCTTGGCACTAAGCCAATAAGCAATTGGAACTCCTGGTATCTTGGCAAAATCTGAGGTTGCACAGTGATAGAGCCACTCACAATCGGGATTGGTGATAGCTACCAGACAAGCCTGTCTTTTTTCTTCCTCCGAGTGGCCAGCGATTAAGCGAAAAAATGTGCCTTTATCATTCCCCGGCTTCTTGTTTTGCAGCACAAAGGTAGTGGTGGAGACCACCTCACCGCTAATGGAATCAAATGCACGGGGTCCAAGATGCGCCATAGTAATAAACTCATAGTTCTTTACCAGATGTATTCTCAATTTCTCGTATGAGGACAGGAACATCCAGCTTTGCATATTGATCATGGCAATATAACCCATGTCTTTTGTCATACTAAGGCAACGCTCCATAAACATGGCAAAGAAATCGGAGCGGGAATTAGGGTAACAGGTCTTGAAGAAGGTTTGAATGCTCTCGCTAAAGCCGCTGGTTCCTAAATAAGGAGGATTGGTGACTACTACCTGATACTTGCTGATGAGATAATCAGCCTGCTCCAGGATTTCCAGCACCTTGTCGTGAATAGGTGTAATAAATATGTCTTCACCAAGATTCTTTTGGGATAGGGTGTCATAAGTGGACTGGATATCTTGTTCTGCGGGTACTATGAGAGAGCCAAGGGTATCTGCAGTTTCAAATTGATATAGAGTCTTTTCGAGGTTAAGGGTGAAAATATCTCGCCCACAACGCTCCATATAGGTCTCGACTTCATTTGCTTGTAGCTTTACGTTGTGCAGCACACAGATTTTGGGTGCAATATCTTTCCTGGTAAACCACAGCTTGTCTTTACTGCGGGCTTTCATGGTAAGTGCAAAGGCTGCCAGTTCTCCTGCCCTTTCGTCTATCTCTATACCATACAGGTTTTTGTTTATTATCAACCGTGGAATTTCAATGGGGTCATAGCCCATTTCGCTATATATCTCATACAGTAAATCAAAGGCATAAGTGAGTATATGCCCACTCCCGCTACAGGGGTCGCAGAGTTTAATCTCTTCAGGGCTCTTTACTATCAGAGTGTCTTTCTCTGATTCGGTTTCATCTTTGACATAGAATTCCATTTTAGCCATGAGAGGAGACATAGGATGGCTATTGAGCCACAGCCTTCCCAACGAATTCTGAACCATGTATTTCACTATCCAGTGGGGGGTAAAGAGCTGAGTAACAGGTGGAATATCCGAACTCTGAACTTTCTTACCTGTTCTCAGGTCTGCAAAGACCTCATCTTTCTTTTCAGAAATATAGTATTGGTACAGCCAGCCGATTACTTCCACATCTTCGCAGGTTGATTCATCCATAGCATCACGTATCTGAGCCAGGATAGAGTGCTCACTGAAGAGGTCATCAGGTATCAAGAGTAGTGTCCAGTCTGAGACATTGGGAAAGAGGAAGGGCATTATCTGGCTATAATAGTTACATACAGAGATCAGGATTAGCTTGTAAGCCTCGCTTTGAGGATCAGTATTATGGAAAGTACTGCCCTCAGTACCTGAAAGCAGAGCTTGTATTCTTGTCCATCTATCGCCGCTAATCAGGCTGGGGTCTACATGTCCCAATCTGGCTTCTGCCAATATCTCTGGCTGAGTATTTCCGGGCAGAGGTGAGACTATGCCAACCGGAGTAAAGTGGTTCATATCCATGAAACGCATGGCAGTGAAACGATTGAACCAGAGATAAGCTACCCGCTCTGTAAGCTCTCTATTACCAAACTTTTTTAGCTCTCTTTCAAAAGCCTGGTATTGAGATTTGGTTGAGCTATAGGTGCTGGCATAGCTATCAGGAGTAAGGATTTCATTAAGCTTGATGCCTACTTGGTTTATCAGGTAACGTCGGGCTTCCTGTGCAAAACGTTTGAGCCTGGCATTGGTCTGTTTATCTATCATGGTAAATCCTGATGCAATTGAGTTTCAAGGAATCTTTGCATATCTTCCTTGCTGGGTAGCTCCAGCAGATATTTTGAAACAAAGAGTTGGTTATCCATGCCAGCCAGAGCATACTCCACGAGAGTGGAATCTTTATCTGTACACAGCAAAATGCCAATGGGATCGCTATCACCCGGATGCATTTCATTCTTTCGGTACCAGCTTACGTAGGTGTTTAGTTGACCGATGTTCTCGTGATTAAACTCGGCAAGCTTTAGTTCCACCAGAATATGGCATTTGAGGATGCGGTGGTAAAATACCAGATCAATATAGTATTGGGTTTCGCCAATTAGGATTCGCTTTTGTCTGGCTTCAAAGCAGAAACCATGCCCCAGTTCCAGAAGGAATTCCTGTAGTTTCTCGATGAGTTGATCTTCCAGATGGGATTCGCTCATTACCTCTTTGGCTTTGAGCCCCAGAAATTCAAAAACATAGGGGTCTCTAATGGTGCGGGAGGGATCAAAGACTTCCACAGTATTATTGGTTTGCTCGACGAGTTTCTGTTTGTTTGTGGAAAGCCCGGTTCGCTCGTAGTAGAGAGATTTTATCTGACGCCTAAGCTGTCTTACTGACCAATTACCTATTATACACTCGTGTATATAAAACACTCTCATTGTATCATTATCAATATCCAATAGCTCAGAAATATGAGAAAATGATAAAAGGCTAACTAACTGCCTTGCCTCAATCTGCAATTGTGGAGACGGTGTCTCCACAATCCTCGATTCATTGCCTACATCATGTTTCGTGTCAAAATCTACAAGATCTATAAGTGCTTTCCCCAAAAGCTGTTGTAATTGTGGATTCACTGTCTCCACAATCTGAGGGAACACTCTATAGAATTTGGCATATCGATAAAGCTCTCGTTTGTCAGTTCGTGGAACATCAAGTAAGAGTAGCTCTTCTGCTAAGCGTTCAAACAGCTTATCTCCATATTCAGCCCGGTCAGCTCCTCTCAGTTCGTATTCGCTGATGTAATATCCGATTAACCAATTCCTGATAGTAAGAGTGATATTGACAGACTGAGTCGCCTGACGGTTCAACTCCTGATGAACATTTTGAATCTGAGCAAGTAAGTCAGGAAAGCTAAGCGAGTCCTTCGTTATCATTATACATCCCTACAGTTTGATTTTATTGCCCTTGTCGAGTTCGCGGAGAAGTGCTGTTTCCCAAGCTTCGAGATAGCTTTTCAAATCAGCTCTATCATTGATAATTCCTTTAGTATATAGAGGTTTGATACTTCGGCTGCTGATTATCCTGGGTTCTGCTCCGGGGCTATCGGTCTTGGTTTTGGAGTTGTGCAGAGTGTTTAGAATCTGTAGATACTCGTAATCTTCAAATCTGCTTAGAGTCGTCTGGATAACGGCAATCAGCTTAGCATTCTTTATGGCATCACTAACATGTATGAATTTGGCTTCAATATTTTGGATGATTGGGGGTTCGGGATCAATACTCTCAATATCTGGCTTAAGGTTTTCTTTTAGAGTGGAAACTTTCTTTAAGGTTGCCTGAATTTCAGCATTCAATTTGAGCTTTAGCTGATCACTTAGCAAATCAAATTGGGTTTTGAGAGTTTGAATCTTGCCACCCCGATAAACATCTGGATCGCTAATCCCTTCAGTAAGTGCCTTAACTGCTTCCTCATCCAAATAGCTCAGATTGGGCTCATTAAATTGCAAGAAGCTGCGAATTTGTTTATAAATATCTGCTTGGGGACTGGAGAAGAATCTCAGGACAGGGTCAATCATGTCAGTTTTAAGCTGCGTCAATTGGGTTTCCTGAGTCAGCAATTCGTTGTAATACCACTTAAAAGGTTTGTTTACAGCTTCTCTGATTTGAGTGATGGCAGGAAGAAGTATCGCTGCAAACGAGAAGACATCTCTTTGATGATAGTAGATATCTAACTTATCTGCCAAGGCTTTTAACCCATCTGATAGTTCTTTGCTGATGCTCTTCGGATCATTTGAGGTATTTGGTGTATCAAGCAGTTCACTGAAGAGTTTTTTAAGCTTGCGTTCCTGATCTAAACTGATTTCTGTTTGGGTTTGCAGAATTAGATTGGGATACTTATCTTTCGATTTTAGCGTTTTCACTAATTCGGCTTTTTCCAGTGGTCTGCTTTGGTAATATATTTCCACCTTATTCAGGCTGTAAAGTCTGGCGATAAGGCAGATCGTGGCAGACTCACTCCAGCCATAAGGTCTTTTACCAAATTTCTCGATGAGATTGTTCAGCGTGAGACACCTTGAGCTGCTTTGCGCTAAGCTGATTTCACTAAACACCCCCAGTTCTGCTTCGGACATTGGTATCTTTACATCCAGAGTCTCCTGCTCGTTTAATATCTGGCTTTCGATATCCTGATCAGTAACCCCAAGTCCTTTGAGCATTTTGAGATTGGGGTAGATTCTGGATATCAGCCCTTGGCAGCCTTCATAGATACGGGAAGTAGCATCACCGGGATTAATCTCCAATAAGTCTCCTGATGCTATAAGCTTAGCTTGGGATACTAATTCCATAAAACGTGCTCTGATCTGATTAGCCCGGTTGTTGTTCTGAAGTTGTTTATCAATCACTATTTTACGGGCAGATTCACTTGTGGTAGTACTGCTGTTTTGTTGGCAGTACTTCTCCGTTCTTTTATACATCCACAAATCTTCCCAAAAACGGTTATCCGGAGGCATTACAATAAGCAACTCCGGTTTACCCATGGAGTTTGCCAGAATCTGTTTATCGTCATCATAATAGCTGTAGCTTGGAGTGATTAACTGAAGTGTTATTTCCTGCACTTTACCAAAGGTTTGATTATCGATTTTTCGGGTAAATGGGAAATCCTGTTTATTGGCTTCATAGCGGATTTTATTAGACTTAATCAAGCTATAAGACGTAAACATCAGCTTGTCCAGCTCATCTAAAATGATACTATCTTCTACTTGAGTGCTTTTAATCTGTTGTTCAACGTCTTTTTCCTCATTAGTTAGGTAAGAATACTGCTCGCCATTTCGCTCAATATATACTTGCTGTTCCAAGAGGTTTACAGCTTGGGCAATTCTCTTTTCCAATACCGGTACATCATCATCAAATCCTTCCATCATAAGTATTCGCAGGTTACGTACGGTTGCCTTGAAATCTCTAACGTATTTAACAACGAATAACACTTTAAGCACCCTCACAGCAAATTCATCATTGAGGTTTCCCTCAGCAGTATGAATTGTATGAAGAAGATGCGGTTTTATCATGGATTGGAATCCTTCATACATGAGATCAAAACTGGCTATTGTCCCTACTTCTTTGCTTCCGATAGCATTTACTACATGCTGATATATAGACAATAGACTTCTTGTGCCTACAGAAGTGTACTTGCCAGGGAAGGCATCATTTTCAGATAAAGAAATGAAAGCAGTCTGAAGCAGAAATGCCTGATAAGGGATAAACGGATAAGAGCGAGTAAAATCCTCCGAATCGACAAAACCACGATAGGTTTTTGCTCCATCTGCAAGATGGAATAGAACCTTGAAGCTATCTTTATATTTGTGATAGATTTTAAGCAATGGATCGATGCAATCTTCCTTCTTTTCCAATAGCCTCTTTTGGAGAACTTCCTCCACATTCGCACCGCTAAGATTCATCTTAATTGGAAACCGGGCAGTTATTCTCCCATATTCAGTGCTCTGTGCCTGCTTTATGTGCCCCAACATAGTCTGTAAGTCGGATTGGGAAGTAACAATAATCCAGGCCCTGCCTTTGCACAGGGAATAAAAGGTCTCTGAAATGGTCTGCAGATTAAGCATTAAATTGGTGTTGTTGGCAATGTACTGTCCTACTTCATCCACACAAAAGATTAAACGGAAATTATCGCCTTGTTTCTTGATATACTCATTCACATCGTTGCTAAATTCTTCTATGGATACAGTATAGTCCTTTTGGTATTTATCCAATAGTCCCAACACACTACTTACATCTACGTTGGCTATAGCTGCATAAGCTTTGGCTATATTCTGATTTTCCAAAGCTGCAACGGCTCTGCCTATCTTCCATTCCTTTCCTGAGATTTCATGATACTTATCTTTGAAGCCATCAAACAACCCTCGCATGTCGAGATCACGTTCAAACTTGGCGATGTATCCATGCTTACCATAGTACCCACAGGTTTCGTTAAAGACTTTTACGAACACACTGAGGATAGCATCAGATTGCTCTTTGGATTTGATGTCTGCTTTCAAATCGATATTAAAGAGTATGCTTTTGGCAGGAATGGAGGCTGTTTTCTTCAGATTTCCACATAAAAAGGGTTCATCCTTGCATTTATCTAAGAACATATAGAGGATTGAAATACCATCGTGTTTCCATCCCTCGAGGAGTAAGGATATCATCTTCAATAGATGTGATTTTCCCGAGCCAAAGAAACCGGATATCCACACTCCGGGCATGCTATTGTTATTTGTATAAGCATCCAGAAAGGATTCAAGCTGGGACTTTATTTCTTTTGTAACTACGTATTCATCAATTTCCTGAAGCAAGTTTCTGGCATCATCAGCTTGAATTACACCTTCAATTTTACGATCAATCGGTTTGGCAAACAAGTCTTTTATCGACATTACCCCTCCAATGGTTATAATTGGCATCTGAAAATGTTAAAAGCTCTATAGTATCTATCATCTAATCTTCCAAATAGAGTCAGATTAGAACCCTTCTCATTATCCGTATCATAGTTACCCGGGAAAAAGAGCACTACAGGTTTCTCAGTATATAAGACCTGAAGATTGGTGAGGACATTATGGGTGCGAATGTATGGAAAAACCTCTCCCACTCCAGTGATAAAGATGATTTTGAAATCAGCTTGTTTGATCTTTTCATAGATTATTGGGCAAATGAACTCTTCCGCATCTGTAATAGAACAAAGTGTGTTAAGCCGTTCAGCCCTTGATAGGCTGGATTCTTTTTCTATGATGCTATCTTTTTCTCCAACGTTTTCTAAATGTTCAATGACTAACCGGTACAGATTAATCTCAAAAACACTTATCCCTTTTAGCTCCAACTGATTCTTCAGTTGAGTAATTCTTTGGTACATTTCTAAGGTATCTTCTACCTCGAATGGACAGATGTAATATGGCAGTTCATTGGCTAATCCTGTCATATTTACGAATTTGGAACTGCTCATTAAGTCCAATAGATGGTCGAACCGAGATTTGCTGTCAGTACTTTTATTCTTTGATATCATAGTCAAAATCCAATTATTGAAGGATAGATAGATAGTGGAATAGAGGCATCTGCAGTGATGATTCGTTTAACTTGGGGAGATATCATCAGTAATTTGAGGTGCTGATTAGAATCCACTATCCCGGCACTCTGCATCATTTTGAATAGATTGGTTTGAAGCTTCTTTCTGGAGATTACAGAGATACTATTTAGTTTTTCGACCAGTTCGGCTTTTCTGCTAAAGAAGATATTGAAATCAGCTATGGTTATGATGTAATCCCTGCGGTTGATTTTATCACTAAACACCTCTAAGGCAAAATCCCTTATAAAATCGTATTTCTTGCAGAGAGCATACCAGAGCAATTGGCATTGTTCATCCCGGTTACCATTTGCAATAAGTTCAATTGCTGGTTCAGATAGAGTCTTTAACCTGGTACAAGTCTCAGAGTAAATACGCTTTTGAGCTGACACGGTTCTGATTTGCAGTAAATTATCTGCCAGAACCATTTCCCGAACCATATCCCAGCTCTTGGTCTCAAGATACAGCTTGGATAGAAGGACAGAATCTCTATATAAGAGAGCTCCTGCAGTAAAGCCAAAGCTAAATCTTGTCTCAGGCATTATTTGAATCCTCTGAACCATCCTTTATAGAATGGGCTTTTACCCATAGATCAATGTCCTCTTTTTTGAATTTCCACAGTCTTCCAATCTTGTGAGCTGGAAGCTTCTTTTCACTGAGCCATTTATAGACAGTGTCCCTTGTCACTCCGAGATATTGACTTATTTCCTCAACGGATAACCATCTGTCTTCCATTTGAGCTCCTTTCATAAATCGATTGGGTGTTAAATCCTGATACATATCAGAAACCAATAAACAAGGACAAAACTGAATAAAGACACAATAATCAGGTACTGTTTTATGTCAAAGCATTTCTTCATTATGTGTAAAACGATGACCACAAGTTCGATTATCGTTCATTAGATCTCTTGCCCCGTTCTTAACATTAATACCAATTTTTGAAGCATTGTTCACAGTGATAAACATAGGACTTGCTGATGGCTTTGGCGATTGTACGACCCCTGTGTTGTTATGGTAGAGTAATCTTTCAGTATGATAAGTGCCTCTTGATTTATTACTCAAGCTTTCTAACATAGTAGTCTGTAACAACCAATCCTATTCAAACTCCGGAGTTGACCCAATATACCTTTCTGGACTTTTCTGCCGATTTTGGGCACGTTTTGACGGGAAATAACCACGTATGTGTACTGCCTTAGATCTACAACCTCTATCGATGCCAGTGCTTCCAGATAGATATAGACCCACTGTCTGGATTTGCCGATGACTTGAGCAATCTCTCGGATAGATTTATATCTACCTTGTTCCAGGATGTCTAACAGCTGATGGGCATCTGCTATGCTGAATGTCCAACCCTTGTAATGCTGATAACCAATCCTGGCTTGGTAGCGATTGGCTCGGACGTAAATGGGAGGACTATCTTCTATCGGTTTGATCGCCTGGCTTTGGAGCAGTTCCGGCAATAGCTGATCTATTATGTCAGCTTCAATACTGGTCAACTGAGCTATTGTATCAGCATTAAACGGTCGATCATACTGATTGATGAAGTTGAGGATAAGTTCTTTGTCCGACATACTGTCCTCAATTATCCAGATCGGCTTGGGATACTACTTCAAGGTTCTTATATCTTCCGATCTCTTCCACTGAGCGGATAAGCTTCATGGCTTTGCGGACATTGCCGCAAGAGTGGAAGTGGACATACTCAACAATATCTGGGTGGAACTTGATCTCCAGTATCTCGCCGCATAACTGGGCGATGTCCTTCTTGGGTAGGTCTTGGAATTCATAGAAGAAATTGCATCTATCAAAGTAATACTCATTGATCTGATTGAGCTTATCTTTCGCACTCTGCATCCCGACCAGGATTACTATCGCTGTGGTCTCATCCACGATATCCCTGATCGCACCTAAGAGCTGGGGATGCCGGAAGGCATAGTCTATCTCATCTACCACTATGATCGTATCACGATGGTCTTCCAGGAGCGATAAGCACAGCATAAAGAGGTCATTGGCTGTTCCGTATGGTACGTACTCTCCCATGCCAAATCTCTTGTATAAGGCTAAGAGTAGCTTGGAGGCAAACGCCTTGGGTGTGGTAGTGGCTTCCAGTCTGAGATAGACATAGCCTTTACTAAAAGCGATCCGACTGGCATACGTGGTCTTTCCCAGTCCCGGCCTGCCATACAGCAACCCGAGTCCCACCATCTCCATCTTGGGTCGGTTTAGTAGGTATTCTATGCATTTATCTGCAGCGACTACGTTCTGAGTTCTGACAAGTTTTCCCTGTTTCATGATTACCTCCTAATTGGTTATCCCGATTCGTTTGAGTAGTTCCGCTCTGGAGAGGTGTGCGAATGGTGCCGGCTCTTTCCCAACCTCAGCTATTATCTGATTGTTCACTTCTGGCAACTCAGTTGTTTTGGATATGGCATCGTTTTGATTATGCTCTTCTGCCGTGACTGTCGAGATATTACTATCCGATGTTACAATCGTGTCAGTCGGGCTTGGATTATCAGATGTCTCGCACTGATCAACCGAGCTTGTTTGTTGCGATTTGTAATACTCTCTTGCGGTCTTACTAAATGCGATTTTCATAGATATGGGCATTTCACCATTGCTGTCATTATAATCGAGTCCTATCCTATCGAATGATTCTTTGATTTCCTGTTCTATTATGCGGTTTATCTCTAATTCTGCCAGTCTCTCTTTCTCCTTAGCATCAAGCTGTTCCCGCTCTTCAGGACTCAGCATATCCGGATGCTTCGGCAGGTTCAACATCGCCTTTCTGGTCATCTCATCGATGATCTCATCGCTATCCTTGGGTGGTGCTTCCAGCATGGGAGGACTGCTGAAGATTGCTCTGGCACCCTGATCCTCAAGCTTCTCCTGCTTGGCTGTTGAATTGCTCAAGATTCTATCAACTGCTTTCTGGGAGTTCACAACCCACTTCTTAGCATTGCGTTCTTTCTCTCGTTTTAAGCCCTTGATCTCATTGTATTCTTTATTGAGTTCCTTATGCGAGACTGCCTTATCCATCGAGACTTCAATGAAAGGATGCTGCGTCTTGCGGAGTGCTGCCTGGCAGATAAAGACATCGTTCTTATCATAGACCACTATCCATCTGGCATCGCTGTAATCGAACCTGATGATACAAGGCTGCCCCACATGGTTCACCATGTCCCGATGCCAATAGACTTTCTTATCCAGTCTGATGCCTTCGCTACGGATATTCTTGCGCTCCATCGCCATCATTAAGAAGTTGAGCCTGGATATCTCCACTTGTCGATTCTCAGCTATTCTGGCGGCACTGAAGACCTCATAAGGAGTCCGTCTGTTCAGTGAGGTATGTGGGGTCTCTCCATAGCAGAATCTCACATAGAAGGCTATCATCTGCATCGTCTCTTCAATGGTGGGCGGTTTACCGGTATAGAGCTTCTTTGCCCACTTCTCGTTGCGGTGTAGCACTGAGGGCTTATCGGCAATCGATGCTCCTCTGAAGGTGGTAATGAACCTCTCAAACTGTTCCTGGAAGGTCTTGAAGAAGCGTTCGATCACCTTGGCTTTGGCATTGTAACTCTCTGCGAATCTCACTCCGATATTAAGCCGGGGGAAGATGCCTCCCAGTTCCTTGTTCAGGTCATGCTCTTCCCAGCTCTCATGAAAGAGCTTGGCTCGGAAGGCTTTGCCATTATCCAGATATACATACTCCGGTAGCACTGCCATGATTCCACTATTATTATCTGCGATCTGCGAGCAGTTGATAAAGCCATTACGGAAGGCTGTGAGGATATGCTGACTATCTTCGGTAAAGGCAAGTGACGCTCCCACCGGATATCTGCTTGCCCAGTCCATCACCATGATCATGGTCATACGTTGCGCTCTTCCGGTCTGAGGATTGAGGATATCAAAGGAGAGGGTATGTCCATCAGCCACCCATACCTGTCCCACTGTCAGGCTGCTATCATCCCGCATAATGGTCTTGATGATCCTTTCAGATACGAACTTACTGCCATCCCTGGCTTGATGCCATTCTGCCGGATGCCTGGCTGCCCATTCTTCACACCAGCGTCTGAGCGTGCGTTCATTGGTCTCTGATTCTATTACTTTGTTTCTGCTCATCTGTTTGAGGTTGGTGATGGCAGAGCCGATCTTGATGCGATTGGGATTGAGCAGCAGATGCAGCAGATAGTGCTGTTCTTGAAAGGTGATCTTACGCTCTTTATACTTGCCCTTGCTCTTATGGATCAGGGCATACATATCAAGCTTGTTTTCAAGGTAGATATTGAGCCATTCTCGCAGTGCCCTCTCTTTTCTTGGTCCTTTGAGATTGTAGAGCTCCGGCACCAGTCTCTTGGTGTTATAGTCACTGGTGATGCGTTTCCAGGCTAATGTCCTGGAATCTACTCCATGTAATCTGCGGAACACCTCTTGGCAGAACCTCCCATAAAGCTGAGCTTCATCCTTGAATAGCAGCCTTTCCTCTTCCACCGGAGCCAGATCAAGGAATTCACTGGAGAAGTCGATCAACACATCATTATCTCGTGCTTCATGGATCAGAGTGAGTTTGCGTTCAAAGTCCAGATAATCTTCATAGGTCTCATAGACTGTCTCGGACTCCAGATTGTCTTCTGAACTATCAGCTTTGGCATTATATTGCTGGCTGTAAGCTAGCATAAAGCTATTGTCGGCATCGTCAGCAGTGGCAGTGTTATTGCTATTACCTTTAACATTAACATCACTATTCCCACTTACCTTGCTTAATCCAGCTCTTACCTCCGGTACCACTATGCATCTGCCACCACTCTTGATCTCAAGCTTCAGTCCTTGGCTTTCCATCAGTTCTTGCAGTTCATTCAGCTTATTCCGATATTCTCTCAGGAACTCCTCGGTAGGTCTGCCACTATAAGGAAACATCTGAACCTCCTGCTTTCTCGCTACCAGTAGCAATCGAATCATCACCATGATCATAATAGACCAGGAAGACACTGGGATAGCTATGCTCGCCCAGATCGATCACTTCCTCGAAGTAAAGCTCCGGCTTTCGTAGGCTATCTCTGAATCTGTCATACTCCGCCTGAATGATCTCTTCAGTTGCTAGAACAAAGGTCTTGATCGTGGCTCCGTTCTTGGTGGGTATCTGATGCTTTAGAGCGGTTAGCTTTCCGGCATCCGCCATTCTTCTGATCGTCTTCAGATTCTTGTTCAGCAGCATGGCTACTCTGTCTATAGGTAACCAGATCAAATCGACTTTCATGTCCATGTCCAAATCCTTCAAAAACTGTGACCCGCTTGGACATTTCAGTCGGGAATCTTGAAAAATGCGGTCAAGCGCTTGGACATTTTGGCTTCTCATCATAGTTATCAATGTGTTAAGCCTCATGCCTACCCCCGCTTGGACAGGGGTACCCGCTTGGACATTGCTCTTACCAGCTCGTTTCTGCACTTCCGCATGGCGTTGTTTCTTGGTAGTCATTCTACACCTCTCTTATGTATTAGTAGGGTGCTAACAACCACAAGCGCAGAACCTTGGGAAGTCCTTTCTGCGAGTTTGGCAGCTTTCTTACGCATTCTCCGGCAATACTTTATAATCCACCTGGGTCACAATATACACTTTAGTATTGACTCCAATCCGCTCTGCAGCAGAATGGCATCTGGAACTAATCTTGCAGCCATGCGGTTATAGTCAATGCTAAAGTTACTATATGGAGACCACGATGAATAAACCGACTATCGGACAACGCCTTAGCTTGGTGATTAAGGCAATGCGACTCAAGGATTACCAGTTTGCCAATAAGTATGGCATCTCCCGTGCCTCGCTTTCCCGATACAAGCTAAACGAGAGATATCCCGATCCAGAGTTCTTGGAAGCCCTCTCCAAGGACAACATCAATATCCACTGGCTCTTTACCGGAAAGGGCTCTATGCATGCCAGAGACGAGTTTCAAGAGCTCATCCAATCCAATCAAGTCCCTACAAGCCCTAACAATCCAGATACCTCAAACCCTACCATCATCTCACCAATCCTGCATCCCATCAACAATCAAGACTTCGATCCCAATCGGTCTATCACCTTTCCCATAGTCGGTGAAATAGCTGCCGGACCTCCGATGGAGATCAAGGACGAGTGGAGTCAGGTGGGTCAGATTCAGCTGCCAGTCTCATTCCTGCCCGGTAACCCCAAGCAATATACTGTCTTTCAAGTAAATGGCAGCAGTATGGAACCTGTGATCCAGCATCAGGACATCGTGGTCATCAAGAGCGATCTGAGTTGGGAAAATGCTGATGGGAACATTGCAGTTGTAAGGACTGACGATGGTCTCACCATCAAGAAGGTGCAGATCGACCACCGCAGGCAACAGATTATCCTCCAACCATTTAATATAGACTACCCGGTTCTGGTTTTAGACTCAGATTGGAATTACGGAGCTTTCCTAATCGGCACAATCGCACTCCAATTGCGGTTTTTCTAATTTCAAAGTTCCGATTTCCCAACTGCTCTTTCCAAACCCTGTCCAAACGCTAGCCAAATTTGCAGTAAAACTGTCACAAACCAGTCCAAAACAGTCCAAACAAGCGCTTGGACATTTCCAAAACCAGTCCATCGCAACTAACCACCAATCAAAGCCTTATCCCCACTTTCCCCTTGTGTCACTTCTTGCAGCTTTGGGTGTCAGTTTATAACCATCCCACCAATTCCGTCCAATTCTCAATTTTCAATTAGTAGTAATTCTCAATTCTCAATTCTCAATTCTCAATTCTCAATTCTCAATTCTCAATTCTCAATTCTCAATTCTCAATTCTCAATTCTCAATTCTCAATTAGTAGTAATTCTCAATTCTCAATTCTCAATTCTCAATTCTCAATTAGTAGTAATTCTCAATTCTCAATTCTCAATTAGCCGTAATTCTCAATTCTCAATTAACCCTGCTCAGCCTCAGTTTATCGAGAGGTAATCATTTCCAGCGGTAACCCCCGAGCGTTCCTCTGACTGCATAGAATAGAAACTGCGCCGGAAAGAGCAAAAGCTGCAGGGGGTAGAGAACGCTGAGCTTGATATGCCTTATCTTGCTGAAATGCAGCAGGATAAGACAGATTTCAGCGATCGTTTTACTGATCAAAGAATATGCCGCTAAAAACGTGAATCCGCCTAATAGCGATCTGATCACAAGAAGATAGAAGAGCAGAAAATAGAGGAAGATGAAGACTGAGAGCGCCTTCACCCACCATGGATGATGGAAGAATTTCGATGCCCGGCGAATGTTTGTCTGATGCCGTTTGGCAAGATCAGTTCCTTCGATGGAGACAACCTGCATCTCAGGCGAGGGATCGAAACATGCTTTTCGGATATACTTCATCATCTTCATCAGGAGCAGGTCATCGTCCCCGGATGCCAGGTGCCCGATGCCATTAAAGCCGCCCGCTTGGTCAAATAGGGACTTGCGATAGACCATGTTGCAAGCGCTGCTGGTGACCGGCAGGCGCCAATAGAGGCCTGCCGCCGCGAGGGCATAATAGACGCCGCGTTCAAAATTGCGCAAACGCATGCTCCCGGCACCGGGATTTCGTTTCATGATCGAAAAGCCCAAGAGATAATCCGTTTCATTATCCATCGAGGAATTGATTCTGCTGAGCCAGCTTGGAGGAACGACGCAATCCGCATCCGTGAAAGCGAGGATATCATACCGGGCGGCATTGATGCCATTCATGATAGCGGCTTTCTTTCCGGTCAATCCCGGTAGCGAATCTTGAAAGTCGATGAGCCGGATATTGTGTTTGCCATTATACTCTGCAAGGATACGCATCGATGCGTCCGTGGAATGGTCGTTGATAATGATAATCTCATATAGGTTTTGGGGATAAACGAGTGCGGAGAGTGATTTTAGCAACCGGGGCAGATTGATCTCCTCGTTGCGAGCCGCGATGATGACCGATATGCCTTTCGAATCACCATCCCGCGGCACTTTTTGCTTCCACAAAGCCGCGCAGACGAGCAGGATGAATAACAGATAGAACGCGGTGCCAAAGGCAAAGATCGGGACAAGCAAGATCAGGAACCGGAGCCCAGTTTGGAATCCGTGATTTCGATATATTTTGCCAGATTGGGATCGAGAGCTTTGAGGTCTTCGATGGTCTTGCGGTTGATCTGCACGCGGGCGGGAACTTCGGTTTCACGCAGTTCGACCTCGATTCGGATCGGTTCGTCGAAGATGTCACTAAGCTGCTTTTCGATCTCATCCTTGTTCTTGATCAAAGTGTTGTAGTGGGACAAGACCGCTACGCTGAATACTACCTTGCCTTTTTGGACTGCTTTTATGGTGGACTCCTTCAACGCCACTGAAGATGCTCCACTGGATTTGCGGATGCGGTTGACGATCTTTCCCCAGTATTTGTTGAGATTTTCGAGGTTGAAATCCAGCTTGAGTATCTCATGCTCCCCATGATGAATCGATGGTGCTTGGGATACCGCTTTCTCTTCGGCTTTTACTTGCGGACGCGGCATCTGAAGGGGTTTACCGACCGGTTGAGTGGCTGACGGCATCGCTGAAAAACGTGAGATCAATTGCGCGATATCATCCATTTCATCCATCTTGCAGAGCTTGATCATCACCACTTCGAGGATGAGATAGGGGTTGGCGCTGGTTTTCAGATCCACCTTGGTCTGCATCAAAAAACTCATCATATACAGCAGATTGTTTTGCATGAAGAGCCCCGCGATCTCGTCGTAGAGTGGATATTCGTCCGTATTCACGTCCGTGGGTGAAAGCCCCAGCTTGCGAAGAATCACGATGCGTAAAAACTCCATCATATTGGTGATCAGTTCCTGTAGATCGGTGCCGGATTCGAAGATCTGGTGCAATTGGGTGACCAGCCCGGCGCTGTCTTTGGCATGCACCATCTGCAAAAGACCGTTATAGACCTGATTGGGAACGAGCCCAAAGATCTCGCGCACTTTATCGATCGTGACCTTGTTCATACAATAGGAGAGCACCTGATCCATCAGCGAAAGCGCGTCTCGCAATCCGCCATCCGCTTTGCGGGCGATCAGATAGAGGGATTCGCTGTCGATCTCGATGTTTTCCTCAATCATCAAGTCCTTGAGGCGCTTTACGATAGAATCGATCGGGATGCGTTTGAAATCATAACGTTGACACCTTGAGATGATGGTGGGGATCACCTTGTGCGGCTCGGTAGTGGCAAAGATGAATAGCACGTTTTCCGGAGGTTCCTCAAGGGTCTTGAGCAGTGCGTTGAAGGCACTTTTGGAGAGCATGTGCACTTCGTCGATGATATATATTTTATATTTGCACTGACTCGGCGCGTAGAGCAGCTCGCGTTGAAGCTCGCGGATATCGTCCACGCCGGTGTTTGAGGCACCATCGATCTCGATCACGTCGGTGGATGTGCCGGATGTGATCTCCACGCAATTGTGACATTTGTTGCAGGGCTCGGGCGTCGGTCCATGGATGCAATTCAGGCTTTTTGCCAGAATGCGTGCCATCGAGGTCTTCCCCACTCCACGCGGACCTGTGAACAGATATGCATGCGCGATGCGGTTGCCGTTGATCGCATTGTGCAAAATCTCGGTCACGTGTTCCTGGGCATAGACTTCGGCAAAGGTCTGGGGACGGTATTTTCGGGCTAATACGATGTAACTCATTCCACCTCCATCACCATGGTTTTAAACCGCTTTTTTTTTGCAAGCATTTTCTGCTGGACAAATAACGCGCATCCGATTTACATGAAAAAAACTGGTTTATTGAGGCGTTATTTCGCGTCAAAAGCCAGCTTTGCTCGAGATAAAAAAACATGAATACATGGAGGTTTGAAGTGAAGTTAGAAGGAAAAGTCGTGATCGCTCAAGGCGGAGGACCCACCGCGGTGATCAATCAATCCCTGGTGGGAGTAGCTCTCGAATCGAGAAAGTTCTCTCAGGTGACCCGCGTCTATGGCGCTCTCTACGGAGTTCAGGGCATCGTCAATGAGGATTTTGTCGATCTCACTCAGGAAACCACCCACAATCTGGAACAGGTTGCGGATACACCCTCTTCGGCGCTACTATCCACAAGGGACAAACCGGACGTGGCTTATTGCCGGGAAATCTTCAAAGTGCTCAAAGCTCACGACGTCCGCTATTTCTTTTACATCGGCGGAAACGACTCCGCGGACACTGTGCGCATCGTCAATGAGCAAGCCAATCTGGCGGATTATGAATTCCGCGCCATCCACATCCCCAAGACGATCGACAACGATCTTGTCCTGAACGATCATACCCCGGGCTATGGCTCTGCGGCTCGCTTTGTGGCGTCCGCCTTCACGGGTGTCAATCTCGATAATCGTGCTTTGCCGGGAGTCTATATCGGCATCGTGATGGGACGCCATGCGGGATTCCTGACCGCTGCTTCGGCTTTGGCGCAAAAATATCCGGATGACGGACCTCATCTGATCTATATGCCGGAGCGTCCTTTCCACCGTGAAAACTTCCTCAAAGACGTACACCGCGTCTATAACCAGTATGGCAGGTGCGTAATCGCGGTCTCCGAAGGAATCTTGGATGAGAAAGGCATTCCGATCATCTCCAAGCTTTCCAACCATGTGGAAAACGATGCCCACGGCAACGTGCAGCTCTCCGGAACAGGCATGCTTGGAGACCTGCTTTGCGACCTCGTGAGACAGAAACTTAATATCAAACGCGTCCGCTCCGATACCTTTGGTTATCTGCAACGCTCCTTCATGGGTTGCGTCTCAGATATCGACCAACGCGAAGCCCGCGAAGTGGGAGAACGCGCCGCCCACTATGCCATTTGGTACAATCTGGATGGATCCATATCCATCCAACGCACCGGGTTCTATAGCGTGAACTACCAATTGGAAAAGCTTTCGGATGTCGCCCGCAAAACCAGACACATGCCGGATGAATTTATAAATGCTAACGGAAATGGCATCACGGACGATTTTAAATTCTATCTGAGACCACTACTCGGATCGGGATTTCCTGTCGCTCACAGGCTGCGCGCCCCACGGGTCGGCAAACTCATGGACGGAAATACTTGACATTAAACGACCCCTTGTAATACTGGTCGTAAATATAAATAATACTTATGGAGGAAGGTCATGACCCTTCATGAATTCATGGCAAAAGTCTCAGCCAAGAACCCCGGCGAGCCCGAGTTTCTTCAGGCTGTCAAAGAAGTTGTCGAGACAGTATGGGATGTCTATATCAGCAATCCCCGTTTCGTGAAAGCAAACATCATGGAACGCATCGTCGAACCCGAGCGCGTGATCATTTTCCGCGTTCCCTGGATGGACGACAAAAGCGAAGTGCACGTCAATCGTGGCTACCGTGTTCAATTCAACAGCGCCATCGGACCCTACAAGGGCGGCTTGCGTTTTCACCCCAGCGTGAATCTCTCCATCCTCAAGTTTCTGGGCTTCGAACAAATCTTCAAAAACAGCCTCACCACTCTTCCCATGGGCGGAGGCAAAGGCGGAAGCGATTTTGACGCAAAAGGCAAATCCGAAGCTGAGATCATGCGTTTCTGTCAATCCTACATCGCCGAACTCTATCGTCACATCGGTCCAAATACGGACGTCCCCGCTGGAGACATCGGTGTCGGAGGCAGAGAAATCGGCTACCTTTTCGGCTATTACAAGAAGCTCGTCAACCAATTCACCGGCGTGCTCACCGGCAAAGGCATCAATTGGGGCGGAAGCCTGATCAGACCTGAAGCCACCGGTTTTGGCTGTGTCTATTTCGCCGAAGAAATGCTCAAAACCCAAGGCAAGAGCTTCGCCGGTATGAAGGTCGCTCTCTCCGGCTTCGGAAACGTCGCCTGGGGCGCCGCGCAAAAGATCAACGATCTTGGCGGCAAGGTCGTGACCCTCTCCGGACCGGATGGATACATTTATGATGAAGATGGCGTTTCCGGTGAAAAGATCGACTATCTGCTCGAGCTCCGCGCTTCAAATAATGACCGTGTCATCGATTATGCGGACGTCTTCCCCAATGCCAAGTTCTTCGCGAACAAGCGTCCCTGGGAAGTTCCGGTGGACGTTGCCATCCCTTGCGCCACTCAAAACGAACTGGATGTCGAGGATGCCAAAACCCTCGTCAAAAACGGTTGCTTCTGCGTGACCGAAGCCGCCAACATGCCATGCACTCCCGGAGCGGTTGAAGTGTTCATCAACGCCAAGATCCTCTTTGCCCCCGGCAAAGCCGCAAACGCCGGCGGAGTGGCTACTTCCGGTCTCGAAATGACTCAGAACAGCATGCGCCTGAACTGGAACCGCGAAGAAGTGGACGAACGCCTCCACCAGATCATGAAAAACATCCACGAAGCTTGCCACAAAAACGGACTCCAGGATGATGGATTCGTCAATTATGTCAAAGGCGCCAATATCGCCGGTTTCCTAAAGGTAGCCAATGCGATGTGTGACCTTGGACTGATCTAAGCTAATATATATCTGTCATATACATGCCGGGTAACCTGATCGTTGCCCGGTTTTTTCTTGCCTGTCATCCACTTGGCAGTCTTTGGTTAGTCCCCCGCGCGAAGGGCAAGACTATTATTTCATAGCAATTCTTAGATTTTACCAAATATTTTCCTTTACTTCGGAATCAAAATTGCATGTATATTCTTAGCAATAATGTATCTAAAACAAAGGGAGAAACCATGAAGACAAGAATCTTGTTAATTATGGCACTGCTAATTTTAATGTCAGCACTGACCGCTTTACAACGCAACCTTGTGGTGGTAGAAATCGCCACCGGAACCTGGTGCGTATATTGTCCGGGCTCCGCTATGGGCGCACACGACCTTTTGACCAACGGACACGCAGTCGCGATTGTGAAAAACCACAACGGCGACAGCTATGCCAACACCTTCTCCAACGCTCGCAACTCTTATTACAACGTGACCGGATACCCTTCAGCTTTTTTTGACGGCTTGAATGTCACCGCCGGCGGAAACGCCACCCAATCTATGTATAACAACTATCTTCCCAAGGTAAACGCCCGCCTTGCCATCCCTTCCAGATATACGATCGGCGCCGTGGGAAGCAGCACCGGAAACCAATATACCGTGATCGTCACGGTCACCAAGCCGGAAGCCGACACCAATACCAACGTCGTGCTGCACTCATCTTTGACCGAATCGAACATCCCGCAGGTGTGGTTCAATCAAACCACCGTGGAAAACGTCAACCGTTTGATGGCTCCCAGCCAAAACGGCACTCCGATCAACCTGGCAACCGGTGAGCAGACAACCGTAACCTTGACTTTCAATGTCGCGGCAAACTGGAACATCGCCAATTGCGAACTTGTGCTCTGGCTGCAAAACACCGTCAGCAAAGAGACTCTGCAAGGCGCAAAATATTCGTTGGCAGCTTTGACCGGTGCCTATCCCGTTTCCCACGAAACCATCCAGTTTCCAAACATGTATGTGAACGGCACTTCCACGATTCCGATCACGATCACTAATTTCAACAGCACGGCTGCCACTGGAACGATAAGCATCTCCAACCCCGTCTTTGCAGTCAGCACCACCACGATCAACATCCCCCCCACCCAATCCACGGTGGTCAACGTAACGTTCAGCCCCACCGCTGCGCAGAACTATACCGGAAATTTGAATATCACCAGCAATCTCTATAATCATCCCAACATCAACATCCCGCTTTCCGGAACAGGATTTCTGAACGTTGCACCGGTGGCTACCAACGTCATCATATCAGGACCACCGGTCCTCTATCAAGCACAAACAGGAAACTATACTTTCAGCGATGCCGACGGCAACACGGAAGGCACCACGATCTATAAATGGTATCGGGTTGTAAACAACGTTCCCACTCTGATTACAGGCGCCAATACAAACACTTATAGCGCGGTAGAATTGGATCTGGGCTTCCCCCTTGCCTTTGAGGTTACTCCCGTCGATCAACATGGCATGCCAGGCACTCCGGTAATGAGCACTTACACGATCCCGATCGAAGTGCTACCCCCTCCCCAGAATTTCAACGCCGTCTTTCAGACACCGCACGTCATCTTGACCTGGCAGCGTCCGGTTCATTTCGAAGGCAGAGGAATGGTGGGCTACCGCATCTTTCGCAACGGACTCAATATCTCCACGATCACCAATCCGAATACACTGGCTTTCACCGATACCCATGTAGCCATCGGAATTCACGAGTATTGGATCTGCACCCTGTTCAACGATCCGATGATGCTCTCCGATCCATCCAATATCGTCACTGTAAATGTCGGTGTCAGCAATGACGACAACGTTGTCAGTCCGGTAGCGGTGAACGTCTATCCCAATCCTTTCGTTGATAGCGCCATCATCGAATTCAGCACCAAGGCAAATCAATCCGTCCAAATCGGCATCTATAACCTGAAAGGTCAATTGGTCAAAACCTTTGATCTGACCACTGATTCAGCCGGTCTGGGCAACATTCGCTGGGATGGCACAGACTCCAAAGGCAATGCCGTCAACAGCGGTGTCTATCACTACAGATTGAAGAGCGCCGAGATCAGCCGTCAGGGCAAGATCATCAAGATGAACTAATCCACCATGCAGCTTTTTTGACAAAGCTGCATCAAGATAGTAAAACCCCGGAAACAATCCGGGGTTTTCTTTTGGAGAAAGTTTTATTGGACAATCAGATAGTGGGATAAAGCTGGGGGCTTATGATGCTTCCGTTTCTGAAATTGCATGGACTTTGGCGACGATTTCCTCACGAATCAAGGAAAGTTTCTTCTTCACGTCCGCCCAATCGGAAAAGTGATATTTATCAACCACATCCACAGTCCTACCGCTTTTCATAAAGATACTGAACCCCAATCTGCTGTATCCGATAGTAGATGTATCCTGCCCCAAGTCCTTGACGCGGGAAACGCTTTCCACTTCCTCCAGTTTCAATTGTCGTCCATTCGGCAGCTTGTACATTTTTCATCCCTTACTTATTGTAATTTTCAACATGACCATGTATTTTTGATCAAGAAATCTGGCAAGTGTTTTTTTTGCTTAGCCAAAAAAATACAGTGAATAGTGGGTCTGGCATCCTTTACGTTTCCGATTTACGTTTACTCTCCTCCGCAGCAATTCTCCAAGCAATTCCAATACTGCGCTACACTGGATATTCACCTTGGCGGCAAGCCGCTCTCCCACTTGATTAACGCTTTGGATGTAGCGCAGCATGCCGATGCTGTGAAGACCTGAGACCTATTGGAGAGTCACCCTTTTAAGTATCCAGGCAAAACCCTGGAAAATAGTGAAGGAGAAAACGATGAGAGAGATGCTTAGCTTACGTGGCCGGTTGAGCCCAGCTTATGGAATAAAAGAAGTTGAGCTCTCGTCTAAAGAGTATCGGAAAGAATATCAGCATTCACCTGTTCCCTCGTTCACGGGGTTTGGCATTCGCAGCACCCGGAGCTATCTTGTGTCGCCCCTGATGGAACTGGCGCACCGGAACCGACGGGGACGTCGGTAATTCCATGTTCCGTTCACTTTTTTCAAAACATCTCAATTCTCAATTCTCAATTCTCAATTCTCAATTCTCAATTCTCAATTCTCAATTCTCAATTCTCAATTCTCAATTCTCAATTCTCAATTCTCAATTCTCAATTCTCAATTCTCAATTCTCAATTCTCAATTCT